>JBASIK010000144.1:0-10907 GCA_049654745.1 Bacteroidales bacterium | reverse complement strand
AATCGAGGTTTTTCACTTTAGTGCCTGTGTCTATCAGAAGAGCTTTTTGGGTTCCTTCTACGAGATACATTGTTGTATTATCTGACCCTTCCAATATCCACAGATTGTCTTCTAGCTGAGTGGTAGTTACGGTGGCATACTGAAAATGCTGGCAGGTAACCAGATAGCAACATCCAACAAATAAAAGCAGAATGATGAATAGTCTTTGTTTTTTCATAAGTCTCCTAAAGTTTGGTAAAGTCGTTTTGTTTTTTTCTTGGTTCCTAGGGAAATGGAATTATTGATTTTTTTGTTTAAGAATACTTTTATTCTAAGTTTGAGAGCCTGATTCAGTTGGTAACAAGCTATTTTGTCCTGTTAACGATGTTTTACTCAGTGTAATTACGAGAATAAGAAATAGAATTTTTGTTTTCATTTTTATTTGCCCTTTAATTATAAATATTTATACATTATGCAATGTCAGGTAACGTTTTCGGGCTTTGCGAAGTGCGAAGCATTTAGACGAGCGAAGAGAGCCGCAAAGCCCGTGTTATCTGCCGTTGCTTTTCTCAGCATGGTCTTTCATATAATTTCCAGTGAAGGATAGATAATCCACTATATTGGAGATTAATTCCAAGGGATTTACAACCTTGCAGTCAGCCGCTCCCAAATTTGCAGGGTCATTTGTTTTAGAAGTTAATAACACCATCTCCATCTCACTTGCACCATTTTTAGACCATCCATATAATTTATAGAAAGGCCTATTGCGGTGAACAACAAATTTGTCTCTGGCTAATCCCAAGAGTGAGGGAAACCATTCTGTTCGCTCACGAACATATTTGGCATATTCTTCATGGTTGCCATGAGGAATATTTTCAGGTTTCAAAAAGAAGCTCCGATGTTTATTGAAAGAAGCGAAGCTTGGCAGTGAACGTTCATTTTTCAAAAATGCCCTTGTTAAAGCAGTAGCTCTATCCAAAAGAATACGACTATGAATCAACAAATTATCAAAATCAAGATTGAGAAAGCGGGCAGTTTCACGTCTTTTAACAGCAAGCCACCGTTTAGAATCTGAGAATCGTCTACTTTCCTTACGAGTCCAATTAGGACCATTCTTATAGCGACGCTCGATTGACATGGCTTTCAGTAATCTTTCACAAGTTAGAAAAAAGAAGAAATGTTGCTCTAAATAAGAGTTTATAGCATCTGCATACCATGACCAATAAGGCTTGTAATCCTCCGAATTTTTTAGGAACTCGGATAATTAGTCATTTTTAATTTGAGCAAGTATCTTTCTGACGTTCATTTAGATTTTAATAGCAATGGCAGATAACATATTTTTCACGCAATAATATGCGTATAAAAATTTAAATGTCAATATTATTTTTGATAGTTTCTCATTTCAGAGTTTTCTTAAAAATCCCTAATGAGTAAAAATGTCTGACCGATTTCAATAAGGTGGCTCGGCTGGTCCGGTATATCCGCACATTCCAGTTCGCGGCGAATTCACGATCGGCAGAGTTTCAGAATAGCTATCTCCTAGAATCTTACGAGCGTGTTTTTCGCAGAGCGTAAATAGGTCGCGCTCAATTTCCATCCATTCAGGTATCAACACCGTCGCTGGACGTTCACATTTCTGGCATAATATTTCCGGCGGTTCATTGCGTGCCATCAGAAAAATTGGATGGGTGGTTAGCGGCTGACCAAAACGTTCGTCAACCACTTCGATCAGAGTTTTTGAGGATGTCCCGAAGTCATAAATATGCAGGAGTGTCATTCCGGGTTCTAATATATTTTTGGCTTTAGTCCGCATGTTTATTTTTTGTCTGGTATTATAAATGGTGAACTCACTTAAATGGCCGCAACATTCCAGCCAGATAGCACGCAGATAATCATCCAGATCAAAAAGATTGGCATTGTCATTCATCTCCAGATAAAGCCAGTAATTACCAGTATAGGTGTCCTTGATTTTTAAATGGTAAAGATACTGAGCGCTTTCCGAAGTTTGGTTGGCTATGTTGATTGCCTCGTTGCGTTTGGCACAGGTTGATAAATGGCGCGACATGCCATAACTGGTCATTTGACATCCGCACAAGATACAAGCGCCTTTAGTATGTTTAATGTTTGTCATAGTATTTTATAAAACGGTTTGCGGATAAAAGAAGTTGCCGTGGGCAATTTGTGTGAGCGAAACGAACCGCAAACACGCTGTTAGCCGATGTTCTATTCATCTTGTTCTTCTGATAATTCCTTGAAAACCTTAGAAAGTCTCTCAAAGTTAGCCTTCATCACATTGATTTTTTCAAAACCATCTAATACGTCTTCGCGTGTCAATGGGTGATATTTTTGACCGAATTCGTCGGTCCAAATTTCTCCGTTTGCAGCAGCAGTGATTTTTCTAAAATCAGCATCCAATTTTGATTTACGAGCAAATCCCAAGGATTCCATTACAGCTCGGAGTTGTTCTAAATCATTCGATATGAATGGCTGTTTTGAATCAATAGACTGGAGGAGACATCTACCAATCTCATAGTTATACTTGTATGTAATTTCGTTAAGTTTTGTTAACAATTCAGCTTCTTGTCCTGTCCAAGAACGACCAACCCGTTTCATATAACTTTTATTAACCCTTTTTATACGATCGATATCCTCATCTTTAAGGGGCTGTTGCAAAGCTTTTCCAATGACCTGGCTGATTTCACTAAGTTCCTCTGCTGTAAGTTCTGGCCATTTTTGTGGAGTCTTTCTAGAGTTATCAATTTTGGGCTTTGATTTCGAGGTTTTGATGTCTCTTCCCGAAAGTTTTCCTCGAAGCTCATGAAGGTGTGCTTCATACCAATCACCCCATTTATCCTGCAACAATTGTCCCTTCAAAGAAATTTGAGGGTCAGCCTTTTCGAATCCTTGAATTGTAAGTCTAATGCCTTCACAAAATTCTTCTCGATAATGAGTTGGAAGGTCAGGATGAAGCTTGGACAGGACACCGTCTCTCACATTTTGAGCCTCTCTCAAACTCCCTCTCATTAGGTTTAGTGATTCATTTAGCTTTTTCTGTTCGATTGTCCCAACAATTTCGCCAGATATACCCTCATTAAGCACACTTATCGCCTCATTCTTGAGCTGTATCGACTTACCGAAATGACCGATTTCAATCCTCTCGGCTTTTGTTAAACCACCTCGTCTCATCCAGAAGAAGAACTCTATACTCCTATACCAAGAATAAGGTGGAACAAATACAGCTTTGAGTCCGTCGCCTACACCACGGTGCTTGAAGGCGTGATATATGCCACCAAACTCTCCCCAAAGTATTCCCAGAACAATTAGGACTTGTAAAAATCCTACTAAGAATTTTCCAAACTTTCCATTTTCACTCAACATGTATTCTCCTATGATAGAATATCGTCTAACGTTTGCATGTATGAGAAGATTTGCTGACTTCCTTATTATTTACTATAGATGAGGCGAAATTTGGGTGAAAGAAAAAGTGCAATATTTGAAAATTATTAACGCACTTTTTCTTGAATCTCATACGCGCTGTTATATGATGTAATCGGACGGACATTTATTATTACAGGAATTTTACGTATAGAATTACGTATAAAATAATGGCGAAAATTATAATCGTTATTATTCCAAAATTTTTCCAAAAGCCGAGCTGTTTCAATACTTCTAATTGACTTTCCGCTTGATTCTCAAGAATAGATGAAAAATATGATAGGAAAAAATCAAGTGGATAACTATGTATGATCGGTGTTCCCATAATATCTTGCGGCGACCAAATAACATGAATCTTCTTATTTTTATATCTCCATGGAATTGCATACCAATTCCATAACAACATAGCGAAAGCACGGCGATTTAATCCTTCAAATATTTTTTCCGCTGATTCAATTTTAGCTCCTTTCTTCCGGTCAGCAGGATATATGGGAACATTTGCGTCTGCTATCATTTTTTCTAACAAGGTTATTTCTTCAAAATAATCTGCCTCAATATCTTTATTTTCAGACGGCATACCGTAATCAGAGTATAGCATTTCAGAAATATCCGGAGTGTCAAGACCATTGAGGAAGGCGTATTTGAGAGGATAGTTAGAAACAGTGAGGCGATTTTCCCCATTTTTCAATTTTTTTATCGCTTCCTCAATAAGCGGCTTAAAATTTAGGCAATGTAACTGCTTAGATTTTTTCATATTTGTAAAATTATAAATGGTTTTTTAACAGAAGCGTCCGCCCGATTATTTCACATAACGTTCCCAGCATAGACGCGTTGTGACTGAAGGGCAAGGGTATTAGCCCGTAGCTTATATGCTGTGTTATCTGTCTGTTTGTCGCCATATTATTCTTTCCTCGGTCTTGCCCAATTGCAGTATCTGTGTGTCAGCCGAGCATTTTCTGGAATAGTTTTACCACCTTTCCAATACTGTTCAATATGATCAATTGCCGCATCATCTATATTTTGAATTCTCTGATCGCAAATCGCACAGGTAGAATCATTTTTATAAAGTTCTTCTTTTAATTTTAAAGAAAAACAACGTGGTTCTTTTTGCGCAATGCCTATTATATCCTGGAGTGTTAATCTCCATTTATCAAATCGTTTTGTTACCGCTTGAACGCTACTTGTTGAAAGTTCTATTGAATCTATGAATTCTTGATCGTTTGTCATTAAGTCTATCAATGCTTCACGAATAGAATCTAAATTTTGATAGACTTTATTTTTGTCTTCTCTTGCGAAGCTATACATTAAGATGTCATACAAAGAGGCGTTAAATTTCTTAGGTTCCCAATAACCATTAGGATCCTTGTCAGTGCCTTTATAAAACCTCTTGAAGGCATGTTTATCCAACAACGATCTAATTATTGTTACTGTATTTTTTAATGCTGAATTTAGCTCTAGTCTGTCTTTTTCGTCTATGTTTTGATACTTCTCCATGTCAGTGTTAAGAAATTTTTTTATCGGTGGTTTATAATTTAGATATGTCGAGTGATAAAAAGCAGCAAACCTTAACACTAATTCTACATCTCTCATTCTTTTCTCGGGTGCTTTTAGATTCAAAAGATACATAAAATCTCTATCTTTAGAGAGATCTTTTAACAAATCATTGTAAGGGCCTCTGTAAACACAATTTCTTAACTCCTGGTCATTTAGAGAGACGGCACCTGTGTTTAGCCTTTCAAATATTTCAAATCTTAGATCGGTATCAGACTCTTTTTTAAATGTAATTGTACGAAGTTTACAATATTTTATTTTATCTTGATGTCCCTCATCGATTTCTTTAAAAGTTTTCTTATTTAGGTCTCTGTACACCTTTAGTCCAGACAATTTAAAGTCTTTTCCGTCAGGGAATTTGCCATCAATAAATGAAAAAAACGCAGTTAACCTTTGTTGTCCATCAATTACGTACTCTTTACCATCTTTTCCTTCAGATAAATAGATAACTGGTAAAGGTATGTCAAGAAAAGTGGATTCAATTAAACGAGATGATTTTACAATATCCCAAACAAAATACCGTTGGAAATCAGGCTGTAATACAAGTTTTCCTTTTTTATACTTCCCATACAAAGACTCTATTTCAGGATCTCCTTTGTCTGTATAGATTTTCCGTTCCTCTGGTATCGCTTCTATTTCTTCTTCTAACGGTTGTTCAAATTCGATTTCATTCAATTCTGGTGTTTCTTCACTCATTTTATTACCTCCTCTGGCGACAAATTGCAGATAACGGTATCGGTGCATATGAAGTGCAAAGCATTTTTCATTTTACATATGCACCGTGTTATATGAAATGGCGGTTTCATGCTTTAATCATTTTATCTACTAATGACCCAACCTCTTCTATAACTTTTTCTCCGGCTTTGAATACTTCTTTACGCATGGATAAAACCTTTGCAATTTCATCAGATATTTGCTTCTGAACTTCTTTTGGTGGAACCAGCACCAGCACCTTTGATAAATCTTCAATAGAAATTGCTGGAATAGCATGACCCGTCATCAGGCGCCTAACCTGCCGCAAAAAATATTCCGTGCACATGTATGATAAAAGGAATAACGGTTCTATACCATGAATATTACGGAGCACAGAAAAACCATTAGAGCAAATTGCTCCATCTTCATCTTCGGTAATCAATGTGGTTGCATGTCGTTCTGTACCAGTGCTTGCACCAGATACAGCAGTAATAATGTCCCCAGTCCGTACACGGTAAGTTGCCCTTGATGGTGCCTCATGTGGTTTAATTATTTGATAAGAGACTACTTGCATCGTGCGTGCGTCAACATCGGAAATGGCGATATATCTTATTTCACTATTGGACGCCAAACGGAAATCGTCAGTTTCTTTGAGAATGTCTGCCAATTCGCCAAGAGGTTTTGCTCCATTTGTATGTAACATTTCAATAAGATTTCTATCTTCTGGTTTATAATGTTCTACGTCCAAACGTGTATTTAACGATTTCTCAGGAACTGTATAAATTCTTTCCTGGTTTATTTCATGTCCACTATTTTTAAACCTACTGTATTCAGAAATAATTTTGTCTATATCAGTGTCAATAATAGGTAATCCTGATTTCCCTATCACCATCTTGCCATCGTTTGTTTTCTTGTGAATAGGTTGCCCTTTTACATCATAGCCAATCTTTTGTATCAGAGCCATGAAAACTTTTTCTGTATCGGAAGGCAGTTTTTGTAGTAAAAGCAGGGATGTTTTAATGCCTGTACCATAAGGGATAAAGGCTTCTTGTGGAATGGATACAACACCTAACACTTTTGCTTGAGTGCGAATCCAGAATCTTATATGGCTATTGGTAATGTTTTGAAGCAAGCCATCTGGCAAGACAATTGCCATCCGTCCACCAGGTCGCAGTATTTTTAGACACTTTTCAATGAAAAGAATTTCTGGCGATTGTCCTGAAAGAACATTTCTCGTCACTTCCCAATCGCCCTTTTGAGATTTATTCCATTTACGAGCCAACTGATAGTATTTGAGAATCTTTTGCTCTTCTATTTTACCTTTGCTGCCAAAAGGTGGATTGGTGAGAACCACATCAAAAGCATTATTAAACTCTTCATTTTCTACTAAGGCATTTGCACAAATGATTTCTGTGCCTGCACCACCTTCAAATGCAAGTTGAATCATCGCGGATAGTGCAACATCGGGATTAAACTCAATGCCATAAATATGTTTCTGGATGTAGTCTCTCCTATCAATATTGGGATTATTTCGGCAAATATGTGCAATGGTTTGAATTAGAAAACCGCCACTCCCACAGGCCGGGTCAATGACCATTTCATTGGATTTAGGAGCCATCATTTCGACAGCCAATCTTACAATTGGATGTGGAGTAAAAAACTCACCACGATCACCCCGTTGATGCCGATAGACAAACTTTTGAAAGGCTTCACCCTTGACGTCACCGGGTGTCTGAGTGAGGTTAACAAACTGTAATCGTCCAACAATATAAGCAAGCGTTAGGGGTTTCAATTTTAGTGTATCGTCCGAGAACAAAGACTGATACTTATTTCGCACTGTATTGAATAGTTTGTTGATACGAACTTCAAAATTACTTGGTTTATGTGCAAGTATGCTTCTATATTCACTTGAAGTAATGCCAAATTGCAAAATGCCATCTGTAGTATTCTGCTCATCATAAAGTTTCATGGTAAGAAGTTTTACAATTTCGTGAAATATCTTATCCTTGAGTAATCCTTCATTAGCATAGATATAATTATGACATTCATCAAATATGGCTGAGAGATTGTGTGCTTGGCGTAATTCTTTTAAGTGTGGTAGGTTTTGTGGCAGCAAACTCTCTTCAGAATAGAGAAGTTGCTGTTCTTTAACTTTCCATTCTTGTTGTGTAACTGGTTTATATATGTTCTTCTTACTCATTTTATTTCTCATTTTGTTCCTCCTCGTCCAGAACAATACACCTGTTATCAATTTGCATGTCGTCTTCACTAACTGAATCTTCAGAATCTAATGTATCATAAACATCGTTTAAATCTTCATACCAATCGTCCGTAATCGTCAAAGTTTGATTACCTTGCTCGTCGGTGAAAATAAAACCCATGATATAGTTTTGCTGTAAATGGTTGGGGTCGTCTCCTGAAGACTCTAGATTTTTGGGGTTGGCAAATAGAAATTTATGCTCGGGGTACCGAAGGACAATATCAATGGCGATAACATTGAATTCGTCCGTGCGTGGAGTTGCCTGCGTTCGTTCACTTATTCCAGATCGGCCTGAAACAAAGTGAGTTTCCAAGACTTTTATTTTTGACATTACATAATTCAACCTTTCCTCAATCATACCATTGATTTTGTCGCGGGTATAATCACGCAATACTGTAATATCTCTGGCTTTCTTTGTATCTCGTTTAGAATTGTATTTCTGAACCTCTTCGTACTCGTAGAGATTAGACAAATATTCATCTCGGAACTTAGGTAGGTTGGTGTAAATCCAGTTGGTTACTTGCTCCTCTACATTAAGTGTATTATCTATCCATGGAATTTTATCTGAATGAGTGATCAAAAAATTTTTTATGTTATCGAAATTGTAAAGCTTATGCCACTTTTCCGAATTAGATTTAACCCCTTTTGACTCAACTACATACCAATATGAAGAATCAGGCTTTTTTAAATAAAAATCGCCATGATGGCGCGGGTGCTTTCTTCCTTCCCATTTCTCTCTAATTCTTTTGATTTCAAACCCATATTCTTCCTCAAGTTTCTTTTTCAGCAGAAGTTCAGTTATGGAACCACTGACATATCCCTGAGCATTGGGACTGAGTTTCAAAGCTTCAAGGAATATTTCCACAGTAGTTTTAAATGCTTGTTTAACAAACCCTGTTAGTTTCTCATAGATATTCATAGCAAACGCCTCTCAAATATTTTATTGACTCCATTAAAACTTGATACCGCCATTTCGCCTAACGGTCGGCGGTATGGTTAGTTGCCGATTTCGAAGCACTTCTCTGTCAAGTTATAACTAATTTTAATACGGGCTGAAACGCTAGAATGTGCACTGGACCAGCAATTAACTATACCGCTTGTTACCAGCCGTTTTTTATTCATCGTCTCCAAGGTATCTCTGCTTAAGTTCAGTTGTCCAGTCCGCAGTTGAAATGGTTGTCATTGTTTTTATGAAGTCATCTAAGTAACGAGGATAAAAACAGTTTTGCTCGTCATTGTCAAATGCAAGATATTTTTTGTAATCGTCAACGCCCTTTTGGCAATGAATGTTTTTGGAAGGAAAAAGGAAAACAAAAAAACCTTCGTCATAGTCCTGTCGTGTAGCAATGCAAAGAAGATGGTCACGCCAAATTTGTGAGAGTGGTGGTTGTCGCAAGAAGTCAACGCTGTCGGGTTTAAATAATCCGCAATTATTGGTCAAAGTGGCGTATTGCTCTTTGAAGTTTTTGTTTGCTTTGTCCTTTGTTTCTTCATTTAAACTCTCTGCATACTTGACTTCAATTCCTATAAAACCTTTTCTGTCATCCTTTGTATATTCCACAAAAACGTCAAACGCAGAATGGTCGCCAATGTACTTTGTGTCGCCTCGACCAGGCGAATACTCAAACTTAACTGCTGTGACTGAATCGAGTCGGTTTGGAAAAAGTTGTTTAAAATACTTTGTCGCCAAGTCCAAATCAAAATGAAGCTCACCAAATAAGTTAAAGCAAAGTGGTTGTGAGGAAAGAAGATTATTCCATATCCTCGGTTCGCTTATTAGTCCGCCCGTCTTTTTTGCGTTTGCTACTTCTTTCGATACAAGTTGTCTGATATTGTCAGTCAGAAAGTTTACTTTAGTTGTCTTTGCAAACTCAATGTCTAAGAAGTTGCCAAGTTTCAATTCGGGAAACTTTTTTTTGTCCCGCCACTTGCTCTGAAGTAGTCGGGCATAAGCTGAAAAGTCAGTGTCCTGCGGATAGTCAATATTGAATTTTATTCTGTCCTCTTTTGTTGGTCTTGTCATAGTAACTATGTCTTAAAATGGCTGGTAACGTCTGTAGGTATGAACCGTTGCATTATCAGAGCGATTTGTTGTCTAGTTAGCACAAGGTAACCAATAGTACTAACCTGCGCAAACCCTCTGCCAGCAATGGTTTATACCTGTTGTTGTGTGTGGTTTTTATTTCATATTTGGTTTACCCGCATCAGAAAGCTTTGCATTCAATGCTAACTTTTTCTTTTTCACAATCTCAGGCCTAACAAATAAATAATCAAATAACATTTCTAGAACATCTAGGTTCCATTCTGCTTCTCCGGGTTCAACATCAACTATTTCGCCACTTGATTGACTTTTAATGGGATGTGCAGCAAAGTTTCCAATGTTTCTAATAGCATCAATACTTTCAAGGAGATCCGCTGGTAATAAAGCATTATCTATAACTTCCTGTATCTCCTTTGCTAAATCACTCTTTTTAATTTTAAGTTTGTCCCTTAAGATATGCTGCAAACATCTTCTACTTAATGCGGCACTTGCCATTGGACTGTCAGACAATACTAAACACGATTGTATATAATCTTTTGAAAAATCCGCAGGAACCTCCAGAGGAACTGGATATCTGTTAGTTCCTTTAGGATAAATCAGATTAGTAGATTTTGTTACTTCTTTACTCGTTCCACCTGGATTAGTTCTTAGCTCATAACAAACAAGATAATAGCTGTTTTTATTACATCCTGGGCATTGGGTTACTTCTATATACCAACTACCATCTTTGTCAGTACCGATTCCTACTCGTTTTGAATTAGGATAAATCTCAACTAAACAATGAGGACATTTCATATTATATGGTCTTTATAAAATCACACCTAACGTTACGCATATGCCTAGTGGCGGATTGCGGACGATTCAACTGTCAAACCGTGGTGAAGTTTGAGCGGGCGAAAAGCCTTGCAAAGTGCAATAAAACCGCCATTAGGTATATGCGATGTTATG
>JBASIK010000143.1:0-8426 GCA_049654745.1 Bacteroidales bacterium | reverse complement strand
GGGATATCTTCCCCAATTCACTTCTGCTCGAAAGTTCCGATTACCATGGTACAGAAAACAGCTATTCATTCATTTGCCTTAAACCTGTTGCCGGCTTTGTAGCAGATAACGGAAAAATCAAGGAAATATATCCCGACGGAGCCATATTGAATCATTTAATAACATCTCCGCAAGATTTTCTGCAAAAATTCTCCTCATTCTTTGAGTCATTCACTCTTACGGAAACCGACAACGAAATTCCTGTAAACGGAATTTTCGGATATATGTCGTATGATGCTGTTCAGTATGTTGAAAAAATAAGACTCCAGGCAACAGAAAATGACGATTGCCGGATACCCCATGTACGATATGATTTTTATAAATATATTATTGCTGTAAATCACCATCAGAACATTCTCTATATTATAGAAAACCATATTAACGGCGATAATTCAAGTGAAGCGGGAAATATCGAGGACCTTCTCAGGAACAGAAATTTTGCCATCTACAGGTTCAGAACAACAGGTCATGAGAAGAGCAATATCACCGACGAGCAATATAAACAAATAGTAAAAAAAGGCAAGGAGCACTGCTACCGGGGAGATGTTTTCCAGGTTGTTCTGTCGCGTCAGTATTCAGTTGATTTTAAAGGAGATGAATTTAATGTATATAGAACACTCAGGTCTATAAATCCGTCGCCTTATCTGTTCTATTTTGATTATGGTAATTACAAAATCTTCGGCTCTTCCCCCGAGGCACATCTTAAAATAAACCGGGGGAAAGCTTATATCAATCCCATCGCAGGCACTTACCGACGTACCGGCAACGATGAGGCCGATAAGATGATGGCTGAACGCCTCGGATATGACCAGAAAGAGAATGCTGAACATATCATGCTTGTTGATCTTGCCCGCAACGACCTGAGCCGTCATGCAGGAAATGTAACGGTCGAAAATCTCAGGGAAGTTCAGTTCTATTCACATGTTATACACCTTGTTTCATCTGTTTCGGGGGAACTCAGGGAAGGTACTACCATGGCTGAGATGCTGGCTGCCACTTTCCCTGCTGGCACACTAACCGGAGCACCGAAACATATGGCAATGCAGCTGATAGACAGATATGAAAACCAGAAAAGAGGGTATTACGGAGGTGCGATAGGATTCATTGACTTCAGGGGTGTACTTAACCATGCAATCATGATCAGGACTTTTCTGAGCATGGGTAACAGGCTCTTTTATCAGGCCGGTGCTGGAATAGTTGCTGGCTCCGACGAGGAGAAGGAACTCCAGGAAGTAAACAATAAACTCGACGCTCTAAAACATGCAGTTAAAACGGCGGAGGAAATAAAATGAAAACAGTTGTCATTGATAATTACGATTCGTTTACTTATAACCTTGTTCATTATGTCGAAAAGATATCTGGTGAAAGGCCCGATGTATTTAGAAACGATGAAATCACTGTTGAAGATGCCGGCAGGTATGACAGGATTCTTATTTCACCTGGCCCGGGAATCCCTTCTGAAGCAGGTATCTGTCTTGAGCTGATTAAAAGGTGGGCTTCTGAAAAAAGTATACTCGGGATATGCCTCGGACATCAGGCTATTTGTGAGGCTTTTGGAGGAAAACTGCTCAACCTTAGCACTGTGTACCACGGCATCTCGAAACCGGTAAAGGTGAAGATTCCTGATGAACCTCTTTTCAAAAATATACCGCCAATTTTTATGGCCGGAAGATACCATTCGTGGGTAGTCTCACGAAAACATCTGCCTGCCTGCTTCAGAATAACCTGCGAGGATGACAATGGCATCATAATGGGCATAAGCCATGTCGAATATAATGTCAGGGGACTTCAGTTCCATCCCGAATCGGTAATGACTGAATACGGAATGAATATAATCAGGAACTGGATTGAGTTGGATAAATGACAGATTATGAATTTGATAAATATATTGAAAATTAATACGATACGTTTATGAGGAAGATATTAAACTATCTCTTTGAGCACAAGACTCTCAGTCGTCCGGAGGCTGAGGAGGTTATGATTAACATAGCTGGTGGCAAATATTCCGAAGCTGAAATTGCTGCATTCATTACTGTTTATCTGATGCGCAGCATCACTGTTGAAGAGCTGTCGGGCTTCCGCAACGCCCTGCTTAATCTGTGCAACAGGGTTGATCTTTCAGAGTTTGACGCCATTGATGTATGCGGCACAGGCGGTGATAACAAGGAAACATTCAATATATCAACACTTACCGCTTTCGTTCTTGCAGGAGCCGGAATTAAGGTTGCAAAACATGGTAATTACGGAGTAACTTCGGCATGCGGTTCATCAAATATACTTGAACATTTTGGATACAAGTTTTCGACCGACGCTGGCAAGTTAAAGCGGGAGCTTGAACGGGCAGGCCTCTGTTTTCTGCATGCACCTTTGTTCAATCCGGCAATGAAAACCGTTGCTCCGGTGCGCAGGGCTCTTAAGGTTAAGACCTTCTTCAACATGCTGGGTCCAACTGTCAACCCTTCATTGCCCAAACGCCAACTGGTGGGAGTTTACAGTCTGGAGCTTGCAAGGTTGTATAATTACCTTTACCAGGAGACAGATGTAAGCTATGCAATAATCCATACTCTCGACGGTTACGACGAAGTCTCACTTACCGCACCTTTCAGATATATCTTCAATGGTGCGGAACAAATTTTAGCTCCTGATGAGCTGGGATATGAAACAGTTCAACCCGTGGAACTGGCAGGAGGTAAGACGGTAGCTGAATCGGCTGAAATTTTCACCAGGATTCTTGAAGGTAAAGGTTCTGAAGCGCAAAACAATGTAATTCTGGCAAATTCCCAGCTTGCAATAAGATGCTGCTTTCCTGAAAAATCACCTGATGAGTGCAGGAAAATAGCTGAAGATTCACTTTTCAACAGAAAAGCACTTGATTCATTTAACACATTAATAAAGATGCAACAATGAATTTTCTGGAACAGATAGCAGAGATGAAAAAACAGGAAATCGCTCAGATGAAGAGATTGATTTCCGTAACTGATTACGAGAAGCGCAAAAGAATCGGCAGGGAAATTGTTTCTCTTTCCGACTCCCTTAAAAATAGTCCGACACCAGGAATTATAGCTGAGTTTAAAAGGATGTCGCCTTCGAAAGGAGTTCTCAACCACCAGGCAAAAATTGCCGATGTTGTGAAAGGTTATGAAGAGGGTAGTGCAGCAGGGCTATCAATCCTGACAGAGAAAAAGTATTTCGGTGGAACAATAGGTGATATTTCAATGGTGCGACTCTTTACCGGACTCCCAATCCTTCAGAAAGACTTTGTAATTGATGAGATCCAGATTTATGAGGCTAAATATTCGGGCGCAGATGCCATATTGCTTATTGCCTCATTGCTGGAAACTAATGAAGTTTACCGGCTTGCCCGGACGGCAAGAAAGACAGGTCTGGAAGTGGTCCTTGAGATTCACTCCGAAGCAGAACTTGATAAAGTGAATGAATATGTAAACATTATAGGGGTAAATAACCGCAATCTTTTAACACTTGAAGTTGATACAGGTACATCCTTCAAACTTGCAGATAAAATACCTGAAGGTTTCGTAAAAATTTCCGAAAGTGGCATTTCATCACCCGAAATTCTGAAAGATCTTATGAAAGCCGGGTACGACGGGTTTTTGATTGGCGAAGCATTCATGTCAAGACCCGATCCGGTGAAAGCTTTTGAGGAATTCGTTAAAATGGTAAAAGAGTAGAACTGACATGAATTGTCCAGAAAGGGATTTGAGATGATTAAAGTGAAAGTATGTGGACTGAAGGATCCAGAAAACGCAAAAAAGATTTGCGAAACCGGGATCGACTTTGCAGGTTTTATCTTTTCCACGGAGTCTCCAAGGTATATTGGCAAAAACCCTGACAGAAATATTTTCGGCAGCATACCCGATACCATAGTCAGGGTTGGGGTTTTTGTGGATGAAGAATATGAGAAAATAATTGAGACAGCTAAATCTTTAGGTATTGGAATTATCCAGCTTCATGGCAACGAAGATCTTAGTTATTGTGGGAAAATAAAAGCATCAGGTCTGCAGGTTATAAAAGTTTTCAGAGTTGGAAATAAGATTGATTTAAATCATGTAAATGCATACAGTGATGTGTGCGATTATTTCCTTTTTGACACAAGGGGCAGACTCTATGGTGGAAGTGGAAAAAAGTTCAACTGGGATATTCTCAACGACATCAGCCTTCAAAAACCTTTTTTCCTGAGCGGTGGCATAGGTCCCGATGATGTTCAGGAACTGGGAAAAATCAAGAACGACATGTTCTTTGGTGTCGACATTAATAGCCGGTTTGAAATATCCCCGGGAATTAAAGATTTTGAAAAAGTGAAAGTATTTATTAAACAAATCAAATATGAGATACAATGTTGACGGGAAAGGTTTTTACGGTGAATTCGGCGGAGCCTTTATCCCGGAGATGCTTTATGCAAATGTCAGGGAATTACAGGAAAATTATCTGAGGATAATTGAAAGTGAAGATTTTAAAAAGGAATTCAAGTATCTACTTAAAAACTATGCAGGGAGGCCTTCACCTCTCTATTTTGCCAGGAGGTTGTCGGAACATTATGGCACCCAGATCTTTCTTAAGCGTGAAGACCTGAACCATACTGGTGCTCACAAGATTAATAACACTATTGGTCAGATCCTGATAGCAAAGCATCTGGGTAAAACAAGGATTATTGCCGAAACCGGTGCAGGGCAACATGGGGTTGCAACTGCCACGGTGTGTGCACTCATGGGACTTAAGTGTGTGGTTTATATGGGGAAGCTCGACGTGGAGAGGCAGGCTCCCAACGTATTGAGGATGAAAATGCTCGGAGCGGAAGTAATTCCTGTCGAAAGTGGCAATATGACACTTAAAGATGCCACTAATGAAGCTATACGTGACTGGATCAGCAATCCCGCCGACACTTATTATCTTATCGGATCAGTGGTTGGACCGCATCCGTACCCCGACCTTGTTTCAAGACTCCAATCGGTAATAAGTGAAGAGCTTTTGTTTCAGCTACAGGAACACGTAGGGAGGAACTATCCCGACTTCATTATTGCATGTGTAGGAGGAGGCAGCAACGCTGCGGGCTCTTTTTATCATTACCTGGATAATTATGATGTAAAACTTGTTGCTGTGGAGGCCGCAGGGAAAGGAATCGGAACAGGCGAGACTGCTGCAACAATTGCTGAGGGCACACCGGGTATTATTCATGGCAGCAGGACTATACTCATGCAAAATGATGACGGACAGATAACCGAACCTTATTCCATATCAGCAGGACTCGATTATCCGGGCATAGGACCACAACTGGCATGGCTGGGCAAAACCGGCAGAGTCAAGTTTGAATATGCCACCGACGATGAAGCAATGGAGGCCGCATACAGGCTTATGAGATTTGAAGGAATCATTCCGGCACTCGAACCTGCCCATGCCCTGGCAGCACTAGGGAAAATCAAATTCAGTGAAAACGATACAGTAGTTGTAGTCCTCTCTGGAAGAGGCGATAAAGATATGGCAGCCTATGTTAATTATCTTGAAAATAGACCGCTTAAGGTACCGGTTAAAATAAATATATGAAAATGAACCGTATAGACAAACTATTTCATTCGGGGAAGAAGAATATCCTTTCGGTGTATTTTACAGCAGGATATCCTACAGTTGACTCAACAGTAAGTATAATAAATAGCCTTGTTCTGGCAGGTGTAGACATGATTGAAATAGGTATCCCCTTCTCGGACCCCCTTGCCGACGGACCGATTATACAGAAAAGCAGCAGTAATGCATTGAAAAACGGTATGAGTCTTAAATTGTTGTTCCGGCAGCTTAAGGATATACGCAGTTCTGTAACTATCCCTTTGCTTCTTATGGGGTATCTCAATCCAGTTCTAAAATATGGTATGGAGAATTTTTGCAAGAGTTGTTATGAGACAGGTATTGATGGAATTATTCTGCCCGACCTTCCACCGGAAATTTATACAGAACAATACCGTGAAATATTCAGAAAGTACGGACTTTATAACATACTTTTGATATCTCCCCGTACTGAGGCCGAACGCATAAGACTCATTGACAGCATCACCGACGGATTCATCTACATGGTTTCTTCCTCATCAGTCACAGGAATTAAGCAGGGTTTCAATGATGAGCAGAAAGCCTATTTTGAAAGAGTGACTGCTATGAATCTGACCCATCCTCTCATGATTGGATTCGGTGTATCATCGAATGAAACTTTTGCAGAGGCGTGCAGATATGCAAACGGTGCAATTGTTGGAAGCGCTTTCATAAAAATGCTTGAAAAAGAAGGACATAGTGACGAGAGTATCAAAAAATTTGTGAAGGACTTAAAGAAAGAATGAGACATTATTATAAGATAGAATGTAAAAATGTAAAATAGGATATAACCATGAAGCTTTTGAGACATTTCATATGCATAAAAGATGAAAGGTTCCCTTCAAAAAAGATGATAATAGACTTCATCCGGAATGTAACAACATTTCTGTATCCTGTTCTTGCCGAGATGGACAACCCATGCCGTTCACCACGAAAAGTAAAAGGTTCACTCTGCCGTATTCTTTCATCTGTCAGGGCAAATCTTGCTCAGCCTCCTGAGATTATCGCTGACCGGTTTATGGATGCGCTGAATGGTATCAAACAACAGGTTGATGCCGATGCAAGCTATATAATGGAAGGAGACCCGGCCGCAACATCGGTGGATGAAGTGATAATAACTTATCCCGGGTTTTATGCAATCCTTGTTTACAGGCTTGCAAACAAGCTTGCATTGCTTGAAGTGCCTCTCATACCGAGAATTATGACCGAATATGCTCATTCACTGACAGGTATAGACATTCACCCGAAAGCTACCATCGATTCCCCCTTTTTTATTGACCACGGAACCGGGGTTGTGATAGGTGAAACGTCCATCATTGGGAGGAGAGTGAAACTGTACCAGGGAGTAACAATCGGAGCACTAAGCGTAAGCAAAGATATGGCGGGTAAAAAACGTCACCCGACAATTGAGGATAATGTTGTTATTTATGCAGGAAGCACTATTCTGGGAGGTGAAACAGTAATCGGGCACGATAGCATAATTGGGGGTAATGTATGGCTTACCTCTTCTGTGCCTCCTTATTCGCTTGTTTACCATGAGAATGTGATGAAGATCAGAGATAGGAACAATAAAAATCATAAAAAATGAAGTTTGATAATATTATTGATACAATAGGGAACACACCCCATATAAGGCTTTCAGCACTTTTCCCCGGACATGAGGTCTGGATAAAGGATGAAAGAAGGAATCCAGGTGGGAGTATTAAAGACCGTATTGCAGCTGCGATGATCGAGGATGCTGAAAAATCGGGCAAATTGGTTCCTGGTGGAACTATAATTGAACCAACTTCCGGTAACACGGGCATTGGTCTTGCAATGGTCGGGGCAGGAAAGGGCTACAAAGTAATTCTGGTAATGCCCGCATCGATGAGTGTTGAAAGAAGAAAGATTTTCAAAGCATTTGGTGCAGAAGTTGTTCTCACTCCCCCTGAAAATGGAATGCGGGGAGCAGTTGAAAAAGCCATGGAAATAATGGCTGATATAAAAGGCGCATGGATGCCGATGCAGTTTGAAAACAAAGCGAACCCTGATATTCATTCAAAAACTACAGCAACGGAAATATTATCTGATTTCCCTGAAGGTTTTGATTTTATGGTGGCAGGCGTTGGAACAGGCGGACACATAAGCGGTGTTGGAAGGATACTCAAAGGGAAATTTCCGTCGCTTAAAATAATTGCAATAGAACCTGCAGATTCCCCTGTTCTCAGTGGTGGCAAGCCGGGACCTCATAAAATACAGGGTATTGGCGCCGGATTTATTCCGGAAAACTGTAATATGGAAATAATTGACCGAATAATACAGGTAAGAAATGAAGATGCTTATAAGATGGCTAGAGAAGCAGCCCACAGAGAAGGATTGTTTGTCGGGATATCTACAGGAGCATCACTTCATGCAGTCAAGATTCTGGCAGAAGAAGCTTCAAAAGCTTTGCGAGTACTTTGTTTCGCCTATGACTCCGGTGAAAGATATTTAAGCCTTGATGATTTATGGAATTATGATTGAAAGTGGACATCTTTGCGCGTTTATTTTATTAACTGTGAAAATATTATCTTCTGGCTGTCAGAATATCTCTAGAAAATGCAGGAAAAATTGAAAATTCAGATATTTATTTTGCTTATATTCTAGAATTAACTAAATTCGAGGGGGTTGTTGGTGGAATTATTGCATTTGAAGTTATCCGGAGCCCGATTGTACGATTAATTAAAATCTTATGAAGAAACGGGATATCTGGACTTTGCCCAATATTATAACCTTCTACCGTTTACTGGCTTTTCCGGTCAGTCTATTTTTTATAG
>JBASIK010000142.1:0-16625 GCA_049654745.1 Bacteroidales bacterium | reverse complement strand
AGGAAATTTGTATTCAATGTCGCAAGCAGCGTTTGCATAATGAGCGAGCTTTTCATGGTCGTGAAAACGGTAATTTTCTTTACCAAAGCCAAGTGCGAGGTGCCATTTCATACGTTTTTCCTTCCAGTATTCGTACCATTCAAGCTCGGTGCCTGGAGTAACGAAATACTGCATCTCCATCTGCTCAAATTCCCGCATCCGGAACAGAAACTGACGAGCAACTATCTCATTACGAAAGGCTTTCCCCACCTGTGCAATTCCGAAGGGCACCTTCATTCGGCCGCTCTTCTGAACATTAAGGAAATTCACAAAGATTCCCTGTGCTGTCTCCGGTCGGAGGTATACTTTTATTGCACCATCGGCAGTTGACCCCATTTCGGTGGAGAACATCAGATTGAACTGTCTGACTTCTGTCCAGTTCCTTGTTCCAGAAATAGGGCAAACTATTTCATTGTCGATGATTATCTGGCGTAATTCTGCAAGATTGTTTTCTTTCATTGCCCGTGAGTAACGCGCGTGTATCTCATCAATCTTTGCCTGTAAGGCCAGTACGCGTTGATTTGTACTTCTGAATTTCGCCTCATCGAAAGCATCACCGAATTTTGCGCGGGCTTTATCTATTTCTTTCTGTACTTTTTCTTCAATCTTTTCAATATGTTCTTCAATGAGGGTATCTGCCCGGTATCTCTTTTTTGAATCCCTGTTGTCGATGAGAGGATCGTTGAATGCATCAACATGTCCGGAAGCTTTCCAGGTGGTGGGATGCATAAAGATAGCAGCATCTATGCCCACAATATTTCTGTTCAGCAAAACCATGCTGTCCCACCAGTATTTTCTTATGTTGTTTTTTAGTTCCACGCCATATTGACCGTAGTCGTAAACTGCACTTAAGCCATCATAAATTTCACTTGAAGGAAATACATAACCATATTCCTTGCAATGTGATACAAGTTTCTTAAAGAGATCCTCAAAAGCCATAATAATCTGTAATAATTATTAAACAAGAAGGCAAAAGTAATTCAAAATCTTAATTTTTCAAATCCGGTTTGCAACAGCAATTTAGCGTGTTCTATAAAATTATAATAAGGAAAAAGTTTTTCATAGGGATAGCAGGTTGATAGAGGATTTATCAAATTTTTTGGGAGAGCTGATAAAATCTATTTATATATTTACGTTTCCAAACCAAGTATCATGAAGAAGAGAACGGATTTTCTAGTTATTGGATCAGGAATTGCCGGTTTAATGTTTGCTCTCAAAGCTTCCAGGTATGGTAAGGTTGCAATTGTTACAAAATCTTCCATTGAAGAGTCAAACACAAAATATGCACAGGGTGGTATAGCAGCTGTATTGAGTGAAACTGATGATTTTGAAAAGCATGTACGAGATACGCTTATAGCGGGTGACGGATTTTGCAATGAGGAGGTTGTGCGGATGGTGGTTAGGGAGGCTCCTGAAAGGATTAAAGACATGATTGAGTACGGAGTTAAATTTGATAAGAAGGAAGATGGTTCGTTCGATCTGGCTAAAGAAGGAGGGCATTCAGAACACAGAATCCTTCATCACAGGGATAATACAGGTGAAGCAATTCAGAAGGCACTTGTGGCAAGGGTGAAAGCCAATCCGAATATTGAAGTGTATGAAAATCACTTTGCAATTGACATCTTAACACAACACCAGCTTGGTGAAGAGGTTACAAGGGAGAGGCCTGATATAAAGTGTTTTGGAGCTTATGTTGCGGATCTTGTAAATCCCCGGGTAATAACTTTTCTTTCAAGGATTACTGTCATGGCTACCGGTGGGGTCGGAAATGTTTACCTTACTACCACAAATCCTGAGATTGCCACAGGAGACGGTATTGCGATGGTTTACAGAGCTAAAGGTGTTATTGAAAATATGGAGTTTATCCAGTTCCATCCCACATCCCTTTATGACCCTGGCAGAAGACCCTCTTTTCTTATTACTGAAGCTTTGAGAGGTTACGGAGCAGTTCTTAGAAATATGCAGGGTGAGAAATTCATGCACCGATACGACAGCAGGGGTTCCCTGGCTCCGAGGGACATAGTGGCAAGGGCAATTGATAATGAAATGAAAATATGGGGTGATGATCATGTATGGCTCGATTGCACCCATCTCGACCCGGCAGGGCTGAAAAAAAACTTTCCAAATATTTACAGGCATTGTCTTGAAAGGGGAATAGACATCACGAGGGATATGATTCCTGTAGTTCCTGCAGCACATTACTGTTGCGGCGGCATTAAAGTTGATATCCACGGGCAGAGCACTATTGACAGGCTTTATGCAATTGGGGAATGCTCATGTACAGGGCTTCATGGAGCAAACCGGCTTGCCTCCAATTCACTTATTGAAGGAGCAGTCTATGCACATCGTGCTGCTGAGCATGCAGGCCATAGAGTTGGAAGCATTGATTTTGAGGAAAAAATACCCGATTGGGATTACAAGGGAACAACACATCTGGAAGAAATGGTTCTGATTACACAGAGCACCAGAGAACTCCAGAGTATAATGAGCAATTATGTGGGAATTGTAAGATCAGATCTTCGGCTTGAAAGAGCATTGAGAAGACTTGAGATTATATATCAGGAAACAGAAAGCCTGTATAAAAAATCGCTTATATCAAAAAAGATATGCGAACTGAGAAACCTTATAAACGTAGGGTATCTAATAATTAAAATGGCAAAAAACAGAAAAGAAAGTATTGGCCTTCATTATTCAATTGATTATCCGCGGCACTCACCATCTGAATTCTAAAAATTTCTCTGATGAATCACCTTGAATCTGCCTTTTATAGGAAGAACGCTTTCTGGCGTTATCTTTTAATGTTTGCAGCTGTATTTATTGCAGCAAACACAATTGGAGCCATTCCCCTGGTAATTGTAATGGTTCTGAGAACAATTTCGGATCCGAACACTCTTTCGGAACTTGCAGCAAATCCATCAGATTATGGTATTTTAGGTCTGAATTCAAATGCCGGTCTTGTTGTTATGCTTTTCCCTTTCATTGCCGGATTGATTGCATTTGCTTTGCTTGTAAAGCCACTTAATGCAAGAACCCTTACTGAAACAATTAATGGCACCTCAAGAGTAAGATGGGGAAGGATTGCAGTTTCTGGTTTAATCTGGATGATAATTTCAGCAGTATATCTGTTTATCCAGTTGGAGATCGACAGGGATAATTTTGTTCTGAACAATGTTAGCAATACCCTGATAATGCTGGTAATTATTTCGGTAATTTTCATTCCCTTTCAAGCTGCTTTTGAAGAGATTCTTTTCAGGGGATATCTGATGCAGGGTTTTGCGGTGTTAACACGAAACAGATGGGCTCCTGTATTGTTGACATCACTGTTTTTTGCGCTGATGCATATAGCTAACCCGGAGATAAAAGAATTCGGTGTTCTTACAATGATGCCACAATATTTTTTGTTCGGACTAATTTTTGGAATAACTACGGTTATTGATGACGGTATTGAAATTGCACTGGGAGCCCATGCTGCGAATAATATTTTTTTAAGTGTGATGTTAACACATAAATCTTCAACATTACAGACGCCAGCTCTTTTTGAACAAACAATTATTCATCCGTGGAATGAATTTGTAGGGCTGCTTATTTCATCAATAATTTTTCTGGCTATTCTTAAATATATTTTCCGATGGAAAAATTTGAAAATAATATTCAGTAAACTAAATAGTACGGAGAAAATTCAAATGCAGGAGTTTTCTCAATGATTAAGAGTCTTTAAAACTGAAACATTTTTCTCCGGCAGCTGGCTTTCAGTCAGAGTTGATATATTGATGTATTTTCGTTGGATCTGAAATCGCCCCATTTATATTTGATATCTAGGATAATTGATTTTATTTCATCAGCATCGGTTGATGTGAGTAGTTTCAAGCGGGTTTCTTTGAAATGTGGTATTCCTTTGAAATAATTCGAAAGATGTCGTCGCATTTCGTAAATTGCCGTTAATCCTTCCTTATATTTCAATGACAGGTCGAAATGTTTCAGGGCTATGTCGGCTTTTTCGGCCACAGTTGGTTCAGGCAGAAGTTCACCTGTATCGAGATAGTGTCGAATTTCTCTGAAAATCCAGGGCCGGCCCACAGATGCTCTACCTATCATTATTCCATCAACACCATATTTGTCGAACATTTCCTTTGCTTTCAGAGGACCATTTATATCGCCATTACCTATCACAGGTATTTTAATTCTGGGATTGTTTTTCACTTCTCCTATAAGAGTCCAGTCGGCCTCTCCTTTATAAAGCTGAGACCGGGTTCTGCCATGAATGGTAATTGCACTTATTCCTGCATCCTGTAGCTTTTCAGCCACTTCCATAATGTTTTTATTGTTTTCATCCCAGCCAAGCCGTGTTTTGGCAGTGACTGGCAACTTTACCGCTTTGACTATTGCAGATGTCATTTCAACCATCAGGGGCACATTACGCAGCATACCGGCTCCGGCTCCGCGGTTGGCAATTTTTTTTACAGGGCAGCCAAAATTCAGATCTATCAGATCAGGATCTGATTGCTCTGCCATAAGTGCTGCCTGTACCATTACGTCAACGATATGACCGTAAAGTTGAATACCTATGGGTCTCTCTTCATCAAGAAGAATGAGCTTCTTGACGCTCTTGCTGCCATTTCTTATCAATCCGTCGGAAGAAACAAATTCAGTATACATAAAGTCTGCTCCAAAGCTTTTACACAGCAACCTGAAAGATGTATCTGTCACATCTTCCATTGGAGCAAGAAACAATGGACGATCCCCCAGGTTTATGTTCCCAATTTTCAAAATAGCTGATTTTAAAAAAGTTATTTCTTTATTTTTGTGCAAATTTAATTAAAATGCGAATGAATCTTTTTTCTCAGGTTGCTCAAGACAGATCGCCCCTGAACATGCTGATAATTCTGGTGTTATTAATCCTGGTTGCCGGCACCATTGTTTTCAGTCTGTTTCTTCTTGCAGGTTCAGTAATATTCAATATTGGGATAAGTTGTTTTATGGATTTATCGGAAAATTTACCGGTTTCAGATGCAGGTGTTATCAGATTTATACAGGTTGCCCAGCAGCTCTCATTTTTTCTGCTTCCTGCGATTCTGTTTCTTTTAATTTATTTTAAAAAAGATTCAGGTTTAGATCTTTTCACCGGGAATGTAAAAACAACAGAGATATTAATGGTTTTCATACTGGCTTTTATGGCAACGTATGTTACAGCATGGACCGGCAACATTAATTCGAAACTTGTTTTACCACAAGCACTTTCAGGAATTGAGGAGTGGATGAAAGAAAAAGAATCAAAAGCTGCTGAAATAACGAATTTTCTTATTAAAACACCTGATGCATATACTTATATTCTTAATCTTATTATTATGGCAATTATTCCGGCGGTAAGTGAAGAGTTGATATTTAGAGGGGTTATTCAGCAGGTTTTCAGAAAGTTGATTCGTTCAGGGCATCTGGCTGTATGGATTACAGCGTTAATATTCAGCGCTATACATTTACAATTTTATGGTTTTTTACCAAGACTTATTCTGGGCTTGATTTTCGGATATATTTTTATTTGGACAGGAAATATCCTTATGCCTATAGCTGCTCATTTTTTCAATAATGCAATTGCTATTACTTTTTCTTTTATTTTCGGGTGGGATAGGATTACTGATGTATTTTCCGAAAAGGGTGTCATGAAGATGACAGAAGTGCCTTTTATTCAGATACTTACAGGTGGTATAGTATTGTTTTATTTCTGGATGAACCACAGAAAAATGTCAGCAAGTGGTACGAATACTCCTGAAGCACGATTTTAAAGGTTTTCTGCAGTTTTATTTTGCTCGGCAAGTTCTCCTTTTCTCAGATAATATATAATACCGTATTCCTCGCACTTTTCTCTTCTCATACCAGCCGGCAGTGTGGAATAATATTTTTCTACTTCATTCCAGATATTCTGAATTAATTCATCAGCTTCCTTTCTGAGTTCATTGTTTTTTTCAGACATTAGTGAAGCTTTTTCATTTAATGTTTTTTTTGCATTCAAAGCATCGATGAACTGCTCGTAGCGGACTTTAACCACAGCAATTGTAGGATTTGTAATAGGAGTTCCTCCTTTTTTTATCCGCAGGGTTTCACCATCGATAATTCTTTTTCCCCAGCTTACAATTTCGTTTTCAGTATTGAGCGACGGCACGTTCAGTTCATTGGTAGGAAGTCCGTAATAGGCTCTTATTTCAGAGGGGAGTTCTCCTCGGTAAATTGCCATATTCATAACCCTTATAAAATGTGAAATATATATCCGGGCTTTACGGACTATTTCCCAGTAGTTTTTTACTTTCCTTGCCTGTGAGGTGAAATACTGGCGTTGTAATTTTATAGCATTTTCAAATTCGGGTAAAAATTTTTGGAGTTTCATCAATGATTTCTGTGAAAAAGCCAGTTTATGGGGAGGCGTCTCATTTCCTATCAGCAGAGCGGTTCTCAGAGCTCTGATTCTGGCACTATCAGTGTTTGGTAATCGGCGGTATGGCATTTGAAAAAGTATTGAAAAGATGTTAATAACTGATGCGAATATAAAAATATTTTGTTAATAACAAATTCTCTTCGCATTAATTAACAAAAAAATTTAAATAACTTGTTTCATCACACAGGGGTTATTACCTTAGCCTGAAAATAAAATTAAAAAAGCAGAATCATGTTCAGCAGTGAAGTTTATTCAGACAGACGGCAGAAACTGAGGTCTCTCGTTAAGTCGGGTCTGGCGTTTTTCCCTGGAAATGTTGAATCGCCAGTTAACTATCCAGCTAATCCTTATCATTTCAGGCAGGACAGCAGTTTTCTTTATTTTTTCGGACTCGACCTTCCCGGACTCGCCGGGGTAATCGATTTCGACAGCGGAGATGAATGGATTTTTGGTGATGATTTTGATCTGAATGATATAGTATGGATGGGACCACAACCAACGGTAAGGGAGCTTGCCATGAAGTGCGGTATTGTAAAAACAGCCCCTTTAAAGAAGCTTGAAGAAATAATAGCTGATGCTGTTTCTAAGAAACGTAAAATACATTTTCTTCCACCATACAGAGGTGAAACGAAAATGATGCTTGGAGCTCTTTTAAAGGAGGATCCCTGTAAAATGAAGACGCTTGCATCAGAAGAACTCATCAGAGCAGTTGTATCTTTGCGAATAATAAAAGAAGCAATTGAAATTGAGGAGATTGAGAAGGCTGTAAATATTTCATGGGAAATGCATGTTACAGCAATGAAGATGTGCAGGGCTGGGATAAGGGAGCAGGAGATTTTTGGTGTTATAGAAGGTATAGCATGGTCGAAGGGTGCTGGTCCGGCTTTTCCTGTGATACTTAGCATAAACGGTCAGACACTTCACAACCATGCACACTACAACATACTTACTGAAGGCAGGATGATGGTTACTGATGCAGGAGCGGAATCTCTCTTGCATTATGCTTCAGATATAACACGTACTACACCTGTTGGAGGCAAATTCGACAGCAGGCAAAGGGACATCTATGAAGTTGTGCTCCGGGCAAATAATCTTACTATTGGTGAAGCAAAACCAGGTAAGTCGTTCCGTCAGATACATATTGATGCTTGCAAAGCAATTGCACAGGGGATGAAAGAACTGGGACTGATGAAAGGTGATACCGAAGAGGCTGTGATGCAGGGTGCACATGCTTTGTTTATGCCTCATGGTCTGGGTCATATGCTAGGGCTCGATGTGCATGATATGGAAGGATTGGGTGAAAACTATGTAGGGTATAACGACAGGACAAAACGCAGTGACCAGTTTGGTCTCTCATTTCTGAGGTTCGCTCTCGAATGCAAACCCGGCCATGTAATCACAATTGAACCAGGTTGTTATTTTATTCCTCAGCTGATTGACCAGTGGAAGTCTGAAGGCAAATTCAAAGAGTATATATGTTATGACAGGCTTGAATCGTACCGGGATTTTGGAGGAATAAGGATTGAGGATAACATTGCAATTACAGAAACAGGGTGTCGTCTGCTTGGCAGACCTATTCCGAAAACGGTGGAAGAGATTGAGTCGGTATGTTCCTAATTTCTGCCGGTATTAGTGCGTACTGGTTGTGATTGGGTCTGTCGGACTGCACGCCCCGGAAAAACTGCGATACTTTCATGACCTGAAGCGTCAACCGACTGAATTGCAAAGAAGTAATTGTCTTTTGAATAGGGCAGGGTAACTTCTGTATCTGTTACAAATATCTTCTTATCCCATAGAGGTTGATATGTTTCTCTTATCAGTACATAATATCCGGCCGGTTTTATTCCCTTTGAAGGTTCTTCCCATCTCAGGGTTGTAGTGTTGCTAAGGCCGGCAGTTACGATGCCGCAGTTTACTGGTTCATAAGGTGCGAGGGCCAGATTAGCAACTGTTGCCAGATTTATGCCAGTGTTTTTTCTTACGTATTCATAATCGACATATTCAGGAAGATCTCCCTGCTGTATTCCATTTACAAGGGCCGGGACTTTATGAGTTCTGTCGTAGTTTTCGTTGAACTCGCATATTCTAACAGCAGGAAAGCCTTGCTGGCTGAAAGGAGTGTGATCGCCACCGCGTCCGAAACGGTCGTTACGGAATACCAGGGTAACGTTTATCTGATCAACATAGCGTTCTCCTATTTCTTTGATGTATCGAGCAAGCTGACGGGCCCTGCTATCGTTCTCACCCGAGGTATATCTTCTCAGGGCTGCCATCTGTTCGGTCTCAAATGCTGGTACCCCCTCACTGAAAACCCTTACCCTCATATTATCATTAAGAAGTGTTTCACTTGAACCGCTATTGCCAATCATATCGTTATTAAGCATAGCTATTATGTTCCAGTTTTCCTGTTTGGCTTTTGCTGCCATAAACCTTGATCCATAAAGACCATGTTCCTCACCCGAGAAAGCAATAAATACAATTGTGGCTGAAAATTTCACAGGAGACATTATTCTCAGCATCTCGAGAAGTGCCGCAATACCGGAGGCATCATCATCGGCACCGGGGGCGAAGCTTGTAAAATCATTGTCAGCTTCGGCCCGGGAATCAAAGTGGGCTCCTATCACAATTACCCTGTCATCATCGGGATTAATTCCCTTGAGTGTTGCAACTACATTTTTCAATAAAATTTCTTGAGGTATTCTCTGCCCTTCACCACCTGCTTTATACTCTTCAAACCTCACCGAAAGCCTTCCACCCGATTGGGGAATGTTCTTTTCCATCTCAGCTTTTATCCAGTTCCATGCCGCACCAATCCCTCTTTCAGGGTTATTTTGCTCACTCATGTTGTGACGGGTATGAAAACTGACAAGTTTTCTTACGTATAATTCAAGATTTTCCCCTGAAATTGCATCAACCATCTTCCTGATGAGGAGGTCGCGGTTGACTATGGTCTGAGATGTGGCATGAAATAATGACATAATTAAAAAGAAAGTTATGAAAATTTTTTTCATGTGTAAATAATTTATTTTTAATGGTACAATCGAACCTCCATGTTTTGAAAAATTATTTTCATAATTGTTTGTGTTTAACAAAACACGGAAGTTTCATAAACATTTATTTTTAATAGGCTTTGTAATATTCTCTGTTTAGTCTGGCGATATTTGAGATTTTGATTTTTTTCGGGCATTCTGCTTCACATGCACCTGTGTTAGAGCAGTTTCCGAAGCCAAGTTCATCCATTTTTTCCACCATTGCCCTTACTCTTTCTTTTGCTTCAATTCTGCCCTGAGGTATTAGGGCAAACTGTGATATTTTTGCGGAGACAAAGAGCATTGCAGATGCATTTTTACAGGCTGCTACACATGCCCCACAGCCTATGCATATAGCGGCGTCGAAAGCCATATCAGCATTTTGTTTCCTCACAGGTATTGAATTTGCTTCGGGTGCCGAACCTGTATCTACTGAAATGAAGCCTCCTGCAATTTGTATTTTATCAAAAGCGCTACGATCGACAATAAGGTCTTTAATAACCGGAAAGGGCTTTGCACGCCAGGGTTCAACCCATAGAGTTTCGCCGTCATTGAAGTACCTCATTGAAAGATGGCAGGTTGTAATACCCGGAACCGGACCATGCGGATGCCCGTTGATATAGATACCGCACGAACCGCATATCCCTTCGCGGCAATCGTGGTCAAAAGCCACCGGGTCGCCACCTTCCTCAACGAGCCTTTTGTTTAAAGCATCGAGCATCTCAAGAAACGACATTTCGGGCGAAACATTTTCCATGTGGTATGTTTCAAACCGTCCCTTTGATTTGCTATCCTTCTGCCTCCATATTTTAAGCGTAAGCTTCATATACCGGATTGTTTATTAATTTCTATTCTTCATGTAAAATTATTTCTTGTCCTATTTCTCAGGGCTTAGAGCACAAAGTATCAGGTAATCAGTGATATTGGTATTCGGTAACCGGATAATTGAATACTTATTACCGGAACTGAAAACCCTTCCTGAATGCTCATGCTCCATAACCCAGACTTTTATTTATAACTCCTCTCTTTCATCTCTACTACTTCAAACTTAAGTTCTTCTTTATGTAGCACAGGGGGATTACCGTGACCGGTATATTCCCATGCAGCCACGTATGCGTATTCTTTATCATTTCTCAAAGGTTCGCCATCGGGTGTCTGGTATTCCTCCCTGAAATGTGCGCCGCAAGATTCTTTTCTATTAAGAGCATCTATAACCAGTAATTCCGCCAGCTCCAGGAAATCAGCCACCCTGCCTGCTTTTTCAAGTTCCTGATTCAGTCCGTTTATGCTTCCAGGTACTTTAAGGTTCTTCCAGAATTCCTCCCTCAGCTCACGAATCTGCGACAATGCTTTTGTAAGTCCCTCCTCATTGCGTACCATCCCTACATAATCCCACATAATTTTACCGAGTCTCTTATGGAATGATGATGCTGTTTCTCTTCCGTTAACTGCAAGCAGTTTTTCAAGTCTTTCAATAGAACTCCTCTCGGATTCTTCAAATTCTGGAAGGTTTACAGGTATGCGTGGTGTTTTTATCTGGTCAGCAAGATAGTTGCTGATTGTGTTAGGAAGTATGAAATAACCGTCTCCAGCAGCCTGCATCAATGAGCTTGCACCAAGGCGGTTTGCACCATGATCAGAAAAATTGCATTCGCCTATGGCGTATAATCCGGGTATTGTTGTCATCAGCTCATAATCAACCCACAGTCCGCCCATTGTATAATGACCGGCTGGATAAATCATCATTGGCTCCTCGTAAGGGTCTTTACCGGTAATGGTTTTGTAAAGCTCGAACAGATTTCCGTATTTGTCTTCAATTGCTTTTTTACCCTGCTTCTTTATGGCATCCCTGAAATCGAGATAGACTGCCAGACCTGTTTTGCCCACGCCGTAACCGGCATCGCATCTTTCTTTCACAGCTCTAGAACCCACATCGCGAGGCACCAGGTTCCCGTATGCAGGATATCTTCTTTCGAGAAAGTAATCTCTTTCATCTTCAGGAATGTCATTGGGATTTCTTGTGTCTCCTTTTGTTTTTGGCACCCACATACGGCCGTCGTTGCGGAGCGACTCTGACATAAGTGTCAGCTTTGACTGGTAATCGTTCATCTGTGGCACACAGGTTGGATGAATCTGGATGAAGCTCGGATTGGCAAAGAAGGCACCCCGTTTGTAGGCTTTCCATGCAGCAGAGGGATTGGAATTGACTGCAAGAGTGGAAAGATAATATATTGTGCCGTAACCGCCTGTTGCAAGAACAACGGCATGGGCTGAGTGTCTCTCAATTTCACCTGTGACAAGATTGCGGGTTATTATTCCCCGTGCTCTCCCTTCGATAACAACAAGATCGAGCATTTCCCTTCGGGGAAACATGGTAACCGTACCTTTTTTAATCTGTCTGTTGAGCGAGGAGTAACATCCCAGAAGACATTGTTGGCCTGTCTGTCCTTTTGCATAGAATGTTCTCGATACCTGCACGCCTCCAAAAGAACGGGTATCGAGTGTGCCTCCGTAGTCGCGGGCAAAGGGTACTCCAAGGGCGGTAAAATGGTCTATTACCTGATTGCTGACTTCCGCTGCACGGTATACATTGGCTTCACGCGAACGGTAATCTCCACCCTTTATCATATCATAAAAGAGCCGGTATACAGAATCGCCATCGTTTTTGTAATTTTTTGCAGCGTTAATTCCTCCCTGTGCTGCCACTGAATGCGCTCTACGCGGCGAATCCTGATAACAGAAAACCTTTACATTGTAACCGAGCTCACCCAGAGCAGATGCAGCAGCTGCACCTGAAATTCCCGTACCGACAATTATTATGTCAAGCTTTTTCCTGTTGGCAGGACTAACTAACTTAACATTCTCCTTATATCTTGTCCATTTCTCAGAAAGAGGTCCTTCCGGTATTTTTGAGTTTAAAATCGTCATAGTATTTAAATTATCAGGTTACTTTAACTGCCATAATACTATAGCTATTGTTGCAAAACCAGCAGGAATTGCAATGGAATAGACCCAGGCAAGCACTTTGATTACGGGAGTCCATATACGATGGTTAAGCCCCAGCGTCTGGAAAGCCGAAGAAAATGCATGGTGCAGGTGAAATCCAAGAAGAAGAAAACAAGCCAGGTAGATGTAATTATAAGCAGGAATTTTAAAGAGTTCATGAGCAACAGAATAGAAATCTTCAGGGTTCCCTTCCACAATTCCCAGTTTAATAAAAAAGAAATTGAAAAAATGAATTATAAGAAAAATCAGTACAGTTAGGCCTGTCCAAATCATAAACCTTGAAAAGGAGGAGGTTTCTGACTTTTGGCCACTGGCATACCTTATGGGTCGTGCCATCCAGTTCTGAATCTGCAGCCATATCCCGTAAAAGATATGAACTATAAGTGATATAAAAAGTATTACCTCAAATACTTTAATAACCGGGAAGGAAGCCATAAAATGGGCAGCCCTGTTGAAAGGTAAAGGATCACTTTTAAGGAGCATCAGGTTGATAGTCAGATGTACAGGCAGGAATATTATGAGAAACAGACCTGCAACAGCCATAACAAATTTTTTGGAAACGGATGAAAAAAGAATTTTATACATTGACTAAATAAGAGTTTATGAGTAAATTAACAAATACAATCTCCAGATGATGGATATAAAATTAAATTAAAATTTATGAAATAAACATGCTAATTGTTGGCAAAAAAATTATTTGCTGCATTGCTCATTTATTACCATTTGGCTATTTTTGGAGAAAACATAGTTAAATTGAAAAATTATTTTCATTTCGCTGGTAAGAAAATTTTTTATACCGACCAGGGAAGAGGGCCTGTAATTGTACTCATACACGGCTATCTCGAAACTTCAGAAGTATGGGAAGATTTTGCCGGATCCCTGGCAGACAGCTTCAGGATTCTTGCTATTGATCTTCCGGGGCATGGCAATTCGGACATATTTAATCATACTCACACAATGGAATTTATGGCCGATGTTACTGAAGCCCTTCTCAATGTAACCGGAACTGACAGAGCCTTCGTTACAGGTCATTCAATGGGTGGATATGTTACGCTTGCTTTTCTGGAGAAATATCCTCATAAACTTACAGGCTACTGTTTGTTTCATTCACATCCTTTTGCCGATACTCCCGAAGTTTTAAAAAGGAGAGAAAATGACATAAAGATGGTTGAGGGAGGTAAGAAATTCATGCTTTATCCCGATGCTGTAAAGCGGATGTACGCTGATATGAACCTTGAAAAATTTCATGATGCTTTTGAAAAGTCAAAGAGGATTGCATCGGGGATAAGGGATGAAGGAATAACCGCAGTATTAAGAGGGATGATGGCAAGACCTTCGAGGGTTCATTTAATGGAAGCAGGAAAGGTTCCATGCCTCTGGATACTCGGAGCAAAGGATAATTATATCCAGTGCGAATTGATGAAGACAAGGGTTAAACTACCTCCGAATGCCGAACTGGTAATACTCGAGAACTCAGGTCATATGGGGTTTATTGAGGAGAAGGGAAGAGCGCTGGAAGTCATAAAAAGATTTATTAATAATATTATTCGATTTTAATTGACCGGATAAAATCAAAAACATTATATACATAGGAAAAAAATCGTGTTATTATGGGAGTCATTCGTTTCAGCGTAAGTCTCGAAAAGGAATTGCTTGGCGAACTCGACCAGTATGTGAAAGAAAATAATTTCACAAACAGGTCGCAGGGACTCAGACACCTGATTGAAAAACATATTGTGGAGAAAAAATGGCAATGCAACAATATCGTTGCCGGCGCTATTGTAATGCTCTACGATCATCATAAAAAGGATATTCTTTCAAAATCAAACGAAATACAGCACGATTATTTTGATGTTATTCTCTCGTCACAGCACTTTCACCTCAGCCACGATACCTGCCTGGAAATTATTGCAGTAAAAGGGAAGGCAAAGATTCTCACCGAACTGTCAGATAAACTGATAAGCATTAAAGGAATTAAACACGGAAAGTTAATTATGAGCAAAGCAGATTAACATATATAAATTTTTTTATTTTTGCAGTAACACTTTTTATGAAAAACGTAATACTATTTTAAATCCCCTACTGAACTTTCCAGATAGGGAGAAAAATATCTGGTGGTTGGAAAAGCAAGGGGACAAAATGGGGAAGGAGAAAATAAAGTTAATATTAATTATATGTATAAATTTTTACAAATGAAAAGTTTAAGACTTCTTCTGATAGCAGGTATTTCGTTTGTTACTTTTTCTGTTTTTTCGCAGCAGACAGAACACTCATCCCTGCAAGATACTATTAATCTTGATGAGGTAGTTGTAACAGGTACTACAGTTAAGGTTAACAGGCATTATGTTCCGATGGCTGTATCGGTTGTAGGACGGCAGCAGATAAACGAGAGCATTGAAACAGCTCTTCTGCCGGTTTTAAATGGACGAATACCCGGTTTGTTTGTAACAGAAAGAGGAGTGATGGGCTTTGGTGTTGCCACAGGTGCTGCTGGTCAGGTCTCCATAAGGGGAATAGGAGGAAGCCCAACAACAGGAGTTCTGATGCTTATTGACGGCCATCCACAGTTTATGGGAATATTTGGTCATCCACTACCCGATTCATATGTTGCTTCTGACGTTGAAAAAGTTGAGGTGATAAGAGGCCCGGCTTCAATACTCTACGGATCAAATGCAATGGGAGGTGTAATAAACATTATTACCAGAAGACAACAGGACGACGGACTGCATGCTAATGCCCACTTAATGTATGGCTCGTATAATACTCAAAAATATATGGCATCTGCCGGGTATAAGAAGGATAAATTAAATGTATTTCTATCGGTTAATCATGATCAGACCGATGGTCACAGGCCAAATTCTGATTTTAACATAACAAACGGATATATTAAAATCGGCTATGAACCAGTACAGGGAATTAATGTGAATACTGATTTCAGTCTGGCAAAGTTTAAGGCAACAGATCCGGGGCCTGATACAATTAATGCTCTCCCCGGAAACTCACTTGATATCACAAGAGGGTACTGGGCATTGACCGCAGATAATAATTACGGGATTTTTTCAGGTACTGTAAAACTGTTCTACAATTTTGGAGAGCATATAATTTCTGACGGGTTTCATTCGTACGACAAAAACTATGGATTGAATATTTATCAGACTGTAAGGTTGTTTACGGGGAACAACTTTACAATTGGAGGCGACTATCTGATTTATGGAGGAAAGGCAGATAATGAAAGATTCGGCACAAAAATAATAGATACAACTGTTTATGATGCTGGTATTTATGGCTTTGTAAAACAGACACTCCTTGAAAAATTTACTTTGAATGCAGGGTTAAGGTTGCAGAATCATAAAGTTTATGGGACGGTATGGATTCCTGCAGGCGGTATTACGTGGAAATTTACCGACAATTCAACATGGAAATTTTCTGTTTCGAAAGGATTTCGCAGCCCAACAATCCGGGAACTTTTTGTTTGGAACCATAATGTGAATCTTAATCCTGAAACGTTAATGAATTATGAGACAGGGATATTAATGAATTTTGCTAAGCATAGAATCAGTCTGGAGCTGACAGGCTTTATAGTTGATGGCAGGAATATGATAATTAGTGTTCCGATGCAGGGTTTGCAAAATGCTGGTGAAGTTCACAACAAAGGTATTGAATTCAGCGGGAATGCCCTGGTGCTGAAAAACCTGACACTCGATCTGACATATTCGTACACCCATATGAAATCACCGGTATATGCTACTCCGCGTCATAATTTTTATGCAGGTGGTAATTATAGTATTGGGAAATTCAGATTTAACGCTTCAGTGCAGCATATAAACCATCTTGATACTGACCCGGCAGTGAACAAAGAAGCATATGAGACTTATACCCTGCTGAATTCAAAAATTTCATATGCTCCATTTAAATTAGCTGAATTTTTTATCAGTGGGGAGAATTTGCTCAATCAGAAATATGCTACGAATATCTACTATACTATGCCCGGAATTACTATTTTTGGGGGAGTGAAGTTGAAAATCTAACCTCACCCCAAAGGGGCTGTCTAAAAAGCCTCTTTTTTTCTTTTCACCCCTGAATCCCCGCCTTTACTATACCAAAGTCGGGCAGTCCCTGAGAGG
>JBASIK010000141.1:0-2060 GCA_049654745.1 Bacteroidales bacterium | reverse complement strand
AAACAGAGCCATTCCTGCAATCTCTCCGGTTTCAGTTTCAGCCACATAGCATCTGAATAAATGTTGTTCCTGTTTCATTTGGTCAACTGTATTTGTTACCTTTTCGGGTGCCTTTTCAAATTCGGCTAGTTCTTTAATTAATGAAAGAACATCTGGAAAATCCTTTTCAGTTGCAGGTCTGATATTAATATTCATATCCTTATGATTTTGAGTGTTTCAAAACAGAAAAATATTGTTGAATAAAAATTAACCAGATTATTGAAAAATACAACATTTCAGGAAGAAGAGTATTATTTTAAAGAGTTTTCATAATCTTCCACAACCTTTAAAGCCTTTATTAAATCATTACCATAAACTACGACTTTAACTCCGCCTCCTGGTCTCCATAGTTCTCCGCTACGGCTTCCGATAATCTCATCTTTAAGAAAAGATTCAACACCTTCATTTTCCAGTAGATTTTTAATCATTTGAGCATGAAATAGTGTACCGTCATAAACTACTACAAACATTTTCATTTCTTTTGATTTTTTTATTCTTTAATATTAGAAATTGTCTTTGTCCACGCTTTTAATAAATTTAACCAGCCCTTTGAAATATGTTTTCTGATCGTCGTACATTGCCATATGGCTTCCTTCGGGGCAATACAGATAGCTCCCATGTGGAAATTGTGAAGCCATCCATTCCATGTGAGCGGGGTCCATAGTATCATATTTTGAACCAATTACCAGGGTTTGGACTTTAATATTCTTCAGATCTGACTTTCTGTCCCAGGTTGCCAGTTTACCTGCTATTCCGAGCTCACTGGGTCCCTGCATCATAAGATAAATTTCATAGTTCAGGTGTTTAAAACCTCTGTTGACTGGGTCGGGCCATTCTTCAAGCCTGCAAATATGCTTTTTATAATGGTTGGGTATCAGCAGCTCCATGTACCTGGGGTTGCTGAAATCTTTCCTGGCTTCAAGAGCTTTTATTTCAGCCAGCACTGCAGGATCCATCTGTCTTGCCAGAACCTCATCAGCATATTTTCCATATTCCGGGCAACTTGCCATCATATTTGAAATTATAAGGCCTTTGAGATTTTTCTGGTACTTCAGAGCATATTCCATTGCCAGGATACCGCCCCACGAGTGGCCAAGAAGAAAGAAGTTTGAACTGTTAAGTTTTAATGCGATTCTGACCTGCTCAACTTCTTCCACAAACCTGTCAATATTCCAGAGAGACGTATCGGACGGCTGGTCACTGTAATAAGAACCCAGCTGGTCGTAATAATAATACTCAATTCCTTCGCGGGGGAAAAAACTATCGAAGCATTCGAAATATTCATGCGTTGCTGCAGGTCCTCCGTGAAGCAGAAGAACCTTTAATGAAGGATTGTTTCCTATTCTTTTTGTCCAAACATTGAATTCACCTGCCGGGGTGTTGATTTTAATCAATTTTATTCCACCGGTCTGAACACTGTTTGTATCGTCCATCTCAAAATAGCTGTTTACTGCCGCTATAGATTCTCTTGCTTTATCGGAACAGGATTGAATCACAAGAGTTGTAACTGCAATCAGAATAATAAAATTTCTCATTTTTGTTTCTTGTTTTAGTATAGAATAAAAATTAATTTTTTGGGTAATTTAAAAAATAATTGCAAGCAGAAAAAGAGATAACAAGGGTTTATTATAGTATATAGATCACTGGCAGTTTTAGTTTTCAATCGTTTAGCCAGATAACTTTCTGTTCAGGTTTATGGCTCTGGCCGATGATATCCCTGTATAATTCTGGTTTTCTTGCCATGATATATCTGTAACCACCAGCCAGGGCAAGTTTTTCCGGTGTAATTAAAGCTGTAACGTAGCTATCATCAAATGAACGGCATTCAGCCAGTATGTCACCGAAAGGATCAATTATCATTGAGCATCCGTTTCTGACCTGATCGTCGTCCATTCCAACAGGATTTGAAAAGACCACATATACGCCATTATCATAGGCCCTTGCCGGAAGCCATTTCATAAGCCACTGGCGGCCTTTCAGCCCATCAAACTCAATTCTTAATGAAGTAGGGTCCTTTTCAC
>JBASIK010000140.1:0-3455 GCA_049654745.1 Bacteroidales bacterium | reverse complement strand
TCATTTGCAAGTCCTTCCGGGTCAGTAACCCTTGACCTCCCGGGAAGCAGCAATGATTCATGCCTGATAGTTGTGACAGGCCAGAATAAGATACCGTTAGTTAAAAAAGTGTACATCAGAAACATTGACAGGGAATATATTAACTTAGCCAAGTTCGAACTTAATGATAATCAGGGTAATAATAATGGCAAGGCCGATTACGACGAAAAAATATATATTAAATTGACTGTAAGTAATTTAGGACTTTCACCTGCTAAAAAATTATTTGTTAAAATATCGTCGCCTTCACAGGAACTGCTCACAATTGAGAATGACTCGGTCTATATTGGTACAATAGATGGAAGATCCGAAATAATTACAGATAACCAGCTGCTCATAAAGACTGCTGCTTATATTCCCGACCGCAGTTATGTTACATTGAACATTAAAATCGGGGATTCATTAACTGTAAAAGAGTACAACAAAGATATAAGGCTATATGCACCTCTACCTGAAATATTAAACTGTGTTATTGATGACTCTGGAAGTGGTAACGGAGATTTTATTGCGGACCCGGGCGAATCAATGGACCTTATAATCAAAGTTCGGAACAGGGGTAGCAGTCCGGTTTCAGGAGTCTTAAAGATTACAGATTCACCTCCTGAAATGAATATTCACATAATTTCTGTTCCGACTGGCCTGTTGAACCCCGGAGATACCAATAATGTTATTATTCCCGTAACACTATCACCTACTATTAAAAAAGGAAGTCTTATTAATGTTAGTTTTCTAGCCGATTGTGATCCATATTATTATTCTAAAACAATTCCTATCCCTGTTGGAAAAATTCTTGAAAGTTTTGAATATCTGTCATTTAATATTTTCCCATGGGTTAATGATAATACTTATCCATGGACAATCACTTCCGGACAATCTTACGATGGGAATTTCTCCGCTCGTTCAGGGGCAATCCCGAACAACAGTGAATCAGTGCTTAAACTAAATGTTAACATACCACATTCCGACACAATAAGTTTCATGTACAAAGTGTCATCAGAAAAGAATTACGACCTGCTAATCCTGAGGAATAACGGGAAGCAGATTTTCTCTGCCTCGGGAGAGACGGAATGGCTTGAGAAGAAAATAGAGATTCAGGAAGGGTTCAATATACTTGAGTGGGTATACAAAAAAGATCAATCGGTTTATTCGGGATCAGACTGTGCATGGATTGATTTTATACGCTTTCCGCCCGATGCCTTTAACAAAATTGACCTGAAAACAGGAAAAATTACTTCACCTGTCGCAGACAAAAAACTTGACAAAGAGGTTGTATCAGCTGAAATAATCAATCTTGGTCTTGATACCATAAAACAATTCAACCTGGCATATACAGTTAATAACAAGCCGCCGGTTACAGAAATATTTAAAAGAACAATTAACCCCGGTGATACTGTAACAGTTTCATTTTCAACACTTGTTGATATGTGGCAGAGTGGTACATATATAATCAATGTTTATTCATTCAACAACAACGATTCGTATCTGAATAATGATACGGCTTCCGTTACCATCATTAACACTCCTGTTGAAAAGATATTTGATCCGCTAAATTATGCAAGGGTAATGCCCAATCCTTTCAGCGACCGGTTTGATATTTCTATCGGTTCAAAATTTTATGAATACGTTAATGCGGAATTAATTGACATAACAGGCAATACATTATGGAAAGGAAGGTTTGAACTAATTCCGGGCGATAACGTGATAACAATAACTCCGGGAAATATACCTTCAGGTTATTATACGTTAAGAATAAAAGGCAAAACTATTTCCGTGGCAGTCAGATTGATTAAAACTGATTAGTCATATTATTTTTAACCGGATTTTCAATATTTTCGTTAAAAACTGATTGATATGAATATACCTGACAGAAAACAAGCTCTTGAACTTTTTAAAAAGTACAACACATCGGAGAGTCTTTACAAGCATGCTCTTGCTGTTGAAGGTGTGATGCGTTATATGGCCAGGAAAGCAGGCGAAGATGAAGAAAAATGGGGAGTAATTGGTCTTGTGCATGACCTTGATTATGAGATGTATCCGGATCAGCATTGCAAAATGACTGAAAAGATTCTAAGGGAGAATGGTTGGCCCGAAGAATATATAAGGGCAATATTGAGTCATGCCTGGGGTTTTTGTACTGATGTTGAACCTGTTACACGGTTGGAAAAAACCCTGTTTGCCGTAGACGAGTTAACAGGGCTAGTAGTTACCAGTGCTCTGGTAAGGCCATCGAGAAGTGTTCTCGACATGGAAGCAAAATCTGTAAAGAAAAAATGGAATGATAAAAGGTTTGCAGCAGGTGTGAACAGGCAGGTGATAGAGAAAGGTGCGGAAATGCTTGGAGTAAGTCTGGATGAGTTAATAACTGACTGCATTATGGGTATGCGGGAGGTTGCTGAAGAGATAGGTCTTAAGGGAAATCCGGTGTCGTAATCCTGATATTAAGACACACAAAAATAAAAGCAGGTGCATGAAATTTCAGCACCTGCTTTATTTTTATGCCATAATAAATTATGCTGGCATATCAGGCAATGACCATCCTTTGCGGTAGGTATGTTTAATCATTTCGGCTGCAAACTGTTTTGCAGACATCGGTTCGGTGTATTTTCTGTTGAATGTTGGATGGCCGTCTGTTACAGTGAAGTTATCCTCAAGGCATATTCTGAGGGTGTCATTGTCAGAGATGTTTGTGAATTCCATCTTTTCGCCATCCCATTCAAGTTCCTTATTGAGACCCTGCAGTCTAACAGCCAGTACACCCATTACCACCATTTCGTTGAATGGGCCTGCTTCTGCAAAGTCGGACTTGGTAGGTACTCTGCTTTCCGGGCTTTCTTTGCAGGCTCTTACCCAGTCCATTTCGTGGCCACCGCTTGTGGCCTTTTCAATTCTTCTCTCAGTCTTAGGAACATTAGGTACGCGACCCGAGAGCAGCCATGGATTTCTGCCGTAGCAACCGCATATCAATTTATCTTTTGTCCCGTGGAAGATAACTCCTCCACCTCCGTCGTTCATATTCTTGCCAGCTGGCCAGCCGGCAGGTTTCATCGGCTGAAGACCACCATCGTACCATGTAACCTCTACCTGAGGATATTTAATCTTGGAGCCTTTTGGAGCGGGTCTCTCAGGGTAGATAAGGCGTACCATCTCTGCGTTAGGTGCGCAGTCGGAAAGTAACAATGTTGAGCTTGCCTGAACTTTAGTGGGGTATTTAAGCCTGAGAGCTTTGAAAACAGGATGGAGTATATGGCAAGCCATATCGCCGAGTGCACCTGTGCCAAAATCCCACCAGCCCCTCCAGTTCCATGGATGGTAAATACTATGGTATGGGCGCATGGGAGCCGGACCAATGAACAGGTCCCAGTTAAGTGTGTCGGGCACCCATTCACCTTTTGCAGGCCTGTTCAGACCTTGTGGCC
>JBASIK010000139.1:0-55721 GCA_049654745.1 Bacteroidales bacterium | reverse complement strand
GTAATGAAACTTATACCTGAAGAGAATATATTAATAGTGAAAGGATCAGTACCTGGTCCGAAAGGTGGTTACGTAATAATTACAAAGTAATGGAAGTAAGTGTATATAATATCAACGGTGAAGAAACCGGGAAAAAGGTAAAACTCGACGATACCATATTTGGCATCGAGCCTAATGACCATGCCATCTACCTCGACACCAAGCAGTATCTTGCAAATAACAGGCAGGGCACTGCAAAAGCCAAGGAACGCAGCGAGGTATCGGGCAGTACCCGGAAGATAAAACGTCAGAAGGGAACCGGAACCGCAAGGTTCGGCGATATCAAGAACCCTCTATTCAGGGGCGGCGGAAGAATCTTCGGGCCAAGGCCAAGAGATTACAGCTTTAAACTGAATAAGAAGGTGAAGGACCTTGCACGTAAATCGGCCCTTTCATATAAAGCCGCATCAAACAATATCATCGTGGTGGAGGACTTTAACTTCGAAGTTCCGAAAACAAAAGAGATGAAGAAAATAAGCGATAATCTCAAGCTTTCCGATAAAAAATCACTCTTTGTTTTACCAGAACAAAATAAAAATGTATATTTGTCCTCTCGTAATTTGCCGGGGGTTGAAGTTGTAACTGTCAGTGAATTAACGACATACAAGATAATGAACGCTTCAACTCTTGTACTTGCAGAGAGTGCAGTTGAAGTTTTGCACGGGACTTTTAAAAACTAGTAACTGAAAAAAACAATGAGTATTCTACTGAAACCGATAGTAACAGAGAAAATGACAGGCCAGGGGGAAAAGCTGAACCGGTACGGATTTATCGTGTCAAAAAATGCCAACAAGATACAGATAAAGAAGGCCGTGGAGGAACTTTATGGCGTCACTGTTAAATCGGTTAATACAATGCGATGCCCTGGCAAGGAAAAAATAAGGTATACCCGTTCGGGGATGGTAAAAGGCAGGACTGCTTCAGTTAAGAAAGCAATAGTAACTCTTGCCGAAGGTAATACTATTGATTTTTATAGCAATATTTAAAAATGGGAGTAAGGAAATTAAAACCTGTTACACCAGGTCAGAGACACATGCTTATCAGTGCATTTGATGATATCACATGCGCTGAGCCGGAGAAATCTCTGCTTGTGCCGCTTAAGAAATCGGGCGGAAGAAACAACGATGGCAAAATGACGATGCGCTATATAGGCGGCGGGCATAAGAGAATGTACCGGCTTATTGATTTCAAAAGAGATAAGGATGGAATTCCGGCCACGGTAAAGACCATTGAATACGATCCAAATCGTTCGGCACGTATAGCTCTGGTCTGTTATGCTGATGGAGAAAAGAGATATATTATTGCTCCCCAGGGACTTAAGGTAGGGCAGCAGATAATGTCGGGCAAAAATGTTGCTCCCGAAATAGGAAATACTCTTTTTCTCAGCGACCTTCCACTGGGTGCAATGATACACAACATTGAACTTAAACCCGGCAAGGGAGCAGCTCTGGCACGCAGTGCAGGAACTTATGCTCAGCTGATAGCCCGTGAGGGAAACTACGCAACTATAAAACTGCCTTCGGGTGAAACTCGTATGGTACTGGCATCATGCCGTGCAACAGTAGGAATCGTCTCCAACCCCGACCATAACCTCGAAAAGTCGGGCAAGGCAGGCCGCTCGCGCTGGCTGGGAAGGAGGCCGCGTACCAGAGGTGTCGCAATGAACCCGATCGACCACCCGATGGGTGGCGGCGAAGGAAAAGCCTCGGGAGGCCACCCGCGCTCCAGAAAAGGTATCCCTGCAAAAGGTTATAAAACAAGGGATAAGAAAAAATATTCAACAAAGTATATCGTAGAAAGAAGAAAGAAATAACAAGGATATTATGAGTAGGTCACTCAAAAAGGGTCCATTTATCGATTACAAGCTACTGAAAAGAGTGCTTGAAATGAACGAATCAGGTAAGAAATCGGTTATCAAAACCTGGTCGAGACGATCAGTCATTTCACCCGATTTCGTGGGACATACTATTGCAGTCCATAACGGAAATAAATTCATTCCGATTTATATTACCGAAAACATGGTAGGCCATAAACTCGGTGAATTTGCTCCTACACGTACATTCAGAGGGCATTCCGGAAATAAATAGTGAATGGTATAGATTATTGATACAGTAAAAAAATGGGTGCGAGAAAAAGAAAAAGAGCCGAACAGATAAAAGAGGCAAAAGCTAGCCAGACAAGGGCTATACTCAGAAACTGCCCAACCTCACCGCGCAAAATGCGCCTTGTTGCAGACCTTATTCGCGGTGTGGAAGTCAATAAGGCACTTGATATTCTGAAGTTCAGTAAGAAAGAAGCTTCACGCCGTCTGGAAAAACTGCTACTTTCTGCCATATCAAACTGGCAGCAGAAAAACGAGGGAGCCAAGGTGGAAGAGAGCGGACTCTATGTCAAAGAGATTTATGTTGACGGCGGACGTACTCTCAAACGACTCAGACCGGCACCACAGGGCAGAGCCTACAGAATCAGAAAAAGCTCCAAACATGTAACAGTGGTACTGGGCAGCCGGCTAGAGGAAAAACCTGAAACAGCTGAAGTAGTAGAAAACAGTTCAAAATAAAATAAATGGGACAAAAAGTAAATCCGATAAGTAACCGACTGGGTCTCATAAGAGGCTGGGATTCAAACTGGTATGGAGGCAAGGACTTCTCCGGCAAACTCCTTGAGGATACAAAAATCAGAGAGTACCTCAATGCAAGACTTGCCAAAGCCAGTATCTCAAAGATTATTATCGAAAGAACACTTAAGCTCATAACCATCACAGTCAATACCGCACGCCCGGGTATAATTATAGGTAAAGGAGGGCAGGAGGTTGATAAGCTGAAGGAAGAGCTCAAGAAAATAACCAAAAAAGAGGTTCAGATAAATATCTTCGAGATAAAGAGACCCGAACTTGATGCCTGTATAGTTGCAAACAATATTGCGCGCCAGATTGAGGGCAAGATATCGTATCGCAGAGCTATCAAGATGGCTATAGCATCTACTATGAGAATGGGAGCCGAAGGCATAAAAGTGCTGATATCAGGCAGGCTCGGGGGAGCCGAAATGGCACGTAGCGAAACTTACAAGGAAGGCCGCATTCCTCTCCATACTTTCAGAGCCGACATCGATTACGCTCTTGCCGAAGCCCATACAAAGGTTGGACGTATCGGTATCAAAGTATGGATATGTAACGGAGAGGTTTACGGAAAAAGAGACCTCAGCCCCAATATCGGAGCAAAGACAGCTAAGGTAAAGGGACTGAAGAGAAAAGGAAAGAAATAAATCAACGCTGATTAAAAATTTTATAAAATATTGCAATGTTACAGCCAAAGAAGACAAAATACAGGAAACAGCAGAAAGGCAGAATGAAGGGCAACGCCCAGAAGGGCTCTCAGCTAGCTTTTGGGTCGTTCGGAATTAAAGCGCTGGAGTCGGCATGGATTACTGGCCAACAGCTTGAAGCTGCCCGTCAGGCTATTACACGCTATATGAAGCGTGAAGGCCAGATATGGATAAGAGTCTTCCCCGACAAACCCATCACAAAGAAACCTGCTGAGGTGCGAATGGGTAAAGGTAAAGGTGCACCCGAAGGATTTGTGGCACCTGTAACCCCGGGCAGAATACTTATCGAAGCCGACGGTGTTCCCCTCGAAGTGGCAAAGGAAGCTCTGCGACTGGGAGCACATAAGCTTCCGATAAAGACAAAATTTATAATCAGACGCGATTACGTAACAGCTTGATAAAAATATATAAAGATGAAAATGTCGGAAATAAGGGAATTAAGCACACAGGACCTTCTGGAGCGTCTCGACTCGGAAAGGTTGATGCTTACACGCATGAAACTTAACCATGCGATTTCTCCCATTGACAACCCGCAGAAAATAAAACAGACAAGAAAAAATATCGCACGGATCCTGACCGAACTGCGGGCAAGAGAACTTAACAAGAAAACAAAATAGCCAGATTCTGATCATGGAAAGGAAATTAAGAAAAGAAAGAACAGGCGTTGTCGTAAGCAATAAAATGGACAAATCTATTGTCGTGGCCATAAAAAGAAGGGTTAAACACCCCGTTTATGGAAAATATGTTACCAGAACAAAGAAAGTTATGGCTCACGACGAGAATAATGAATGCAACATTGGAGATGTTGTAAGAATTGCAGAGACAAGGCCTCTCAGCAAAAATAAAAACTGGAGATTGGTTGAAATAATTGAAAAAGCCAGGTAACTATGATACAGCAGGAATCGAGACTTAACGTTGCCGACAATACCGGAGCCAAGGAAGTATTGTGCATCAGGGTATTGGGAGGTACCAAAAAACGCTATGCAACCGTAGGAGATCAGATTATTGTTACGGTAAAGAGCGCATTACCTTCAGGTGAAGCCAAAAAGGGGATGGTCAGCAAAGCGGTGGTAGTAAGAACAAAGAAGGAAATACGCCGGCCCGACGGCTCCTATATCAGATTCGATGATAATGCCGTTGTGCTTCTTACCAATCAGGATGAGGTAAGGGGAACACGTATCTTCGGACCGGTTGCAAGAGAATTGCGCGATAAATACATGAAAATTGTATCCCTTGCTCCGGAAGTTTTATAACAGAATATTAATAAAAGAATTATGCAGAAGAAGCTACATATTAAAAAAGGAGATACAGTAATTGTGATTTCGGGCGAGTCGAAAGGACAAAAAGGCCGCGTTCTTGAGGTTGACCGGAAGAAAATGAGAGCTATCGTTGAGGGTGTGAATATGGTGCACAAGCATACAAAACCCAATGCAAAAGCACCTCAGGGCGGCATAATCAAGAAAGAAGCCCCGATTCACATTTCGAACCTTATGCTTATCGATCCTGCAAGTGGAAAACCCACAAGGATCGGCCGGAGACTTAATGAGAAAAACAAACTTGTTCGATATTCTAAAAAATCAGGGGAGGAGATCAGATAATGTATATACCTGAATTGAAAAAGAAATATAAGGAAGAGATTGTTCCTGCACTGATGAAGGAATTCAACTACAAGTCAGTGATGCAGGTGCCAAGGCTTGAAAAGATTGTTATTAGCCAGGGTGTCGGAGCAGCCATTGCCGATAAGAAGATTCTTGAAACAGGTTTGAAGGAGATAACCGATATTGCAGGGCAGAAGGCTGTGGCAACTTATTCGAGAAAAGATATATCCAACTTCAAACTGAGGAAGAACATGCCCATAGGCATTATGGTGACTCTCCGGCAGGACAGAATGTATGAGTTCCTTCAGAGGCTCATCTGTGTTGCACTCCCGCGTATCAGGGATTTCAAGGGAATCAATCCGGTGCTTGACGGCCGCGGTAACTATACGCTGGGAATTACCGAGCAGATAATCTTCCCGGAAATTGACCTTGACAAGGTTGTGAAGATTATGGGTCTTCAGATAACTTTTGTAACATCAGCAAAGACCGATGAAGAAGCTCTTGCGTTACTCAAGCATTTTGGTTTACCGTTTAAAAACCTTAAAAACTGATAATATATGGCAAAAGAGTCGATGAAGGCCCGCGAGGTGAAGCGCGCAAAACTGGCTCAGAAATATGCTGCAAAAAGAGCACAGCTCAAGGCTGCAGGCGATTACATAGGATTGAGCCGTCTTCCCAGAAACTCAAATCCTATTCGCCTGAGAAACCGCTGCAAAATCACCGGAAGGCCAAGAGGATATATACGACAGTTTGGACTGAGCAGAATAACTTTCAGGGAAATGGCATCAAAAGGCCTTATCCCGGGAGTAAGAAAAGCCAGCTGGTAAATTATAATTGTGTGAAAATAATTTGATATATGATGACTGATCCCATTTCAGATTTTTTGACAAGAATAAGAAACGCTATAATGGCGGGACACAAGGTGGTGGAAGCACCTTCATCAAAGATGAAGATAGAAATAGCACGGATCCTGCTTGAAAAAGGTTATATCCGCGCCTATAAGGTTGTTGAAGGTGAAGGGCCATATGATGTTCTGAAAATTGCGCTCAAGTATCACCCGCGAACCAAAATGCCTGCAATAAAAGGTATTGAAAGAGTTAGTACACCGGGTTTGAGAAAATATACCAATGTAAAAGATATGCCAAGAGTCCTTAATGGCCTTGGAATTGCAATTATTTCCACCTCAAGAGGTCTTATGACCGATAAGGAAGCCAGAAAAGAAAATATTGGCGGTGAGGTGATTTGCTATGTTTATTAACAGAGGAGGATAAACAGATGTCACGCATAGGAAAATTACCGATTAATCTGCCCAAAGGGGTGACTTTAAGTGTTGATGAAAACAATGTTGTTCATGTGCAGGGCCCTCTTGGAAAACTGCAGCAGGCTGTTGACCCCGACATCAAAGTTGAAGTGACGGATAATCAGGTCAGAGTTATCAGACCATCCGATTCGAAGAGGCACAAATCTCTTCACGGGCTCTACCGTGCCCTGATTGCAAATATGGTGGAAGGGGTTTCGAAAGGATATAAGAAAGAGCTTGAAGTTGTTGGAGTAGGCTACAGGGCTGAAGCCAAAGGGCAGAATCTTGAACTGAGCCTTGGATATTCCCACGATATCATTTTCGCTATGCCACCGGAGGTTAAGGTGGAGACAAAAACCGAAAAGAGAAGCAACCCGATTATCACACTGACGAGCCACGACAAGCAGCTCATTGGTCAGGTTGCTGCCAAAATAAGATCTCTTCGTCCACCTGAACCTTTCAAGGGCAAGGGTATACGGTTTGTTGGGGAATACATCAGAAGGAAAGCTGGTAAATCGGCCAGCGCTTAATTTCATTATTAGATAATTTTTAAAATTATGGCTTTAACAAAACTGGAAAGAAGGACAAGAATAAGGAAAAGGATAAGGAAAAAGATAACCGGGACAGCAGAACGCCCGAGACTGTCTGTTTTCCGCAGCAACAGGCACATTTACGCCCAGCTCATTGACGATACTAGGGGTGTGACGCTTGTTGCCGCCTGTTCACGCGAAAAAGAGGTGGCTGACAAAAAGGGTATTAAGAAAACTGAACAGGCTTCACTGGTAGGAAAACTGATTGCATCAAAATGCCTTTCAAAGGGAATCGAAAAGGTAGTTTTCGACAGAGGAGGCTATAAATATCACGGAAGAGTTAAATCACTGGCAGAAGCTGCAAGAGAAGGCGGACTTAAATTCTAATGAAATTATGGCAAACGGAATACGAAAAGTAAAAACCACGGATATCAAGCTTAAGGACAGGCTTGTAAGTATCAACAGAGTGACCAAAGTCACTAAAGGCGGACGAACATTCAGTTTTTCGGCTATAGTGGTTGTTGGCAATGAAGATGGTATAGTGGGTTACGGGCTTGGAAAAGCCAGTGAGGTGACAGCCGCAATAGCAAAAGGAATTGAAGATGCCAAGAAGAACCTTATCAGGATCCCTGTAATAAAGGGGACTATACCGCATGAGCAGACTGCAAAATTCGGGGGAGCAAAGGTTTTTCTGAAGCCTGCATCAGAAGGTACCGGAGTAAAGGCAGGAGGTGCTATGCGTGCTGTTCTCGAAAGTGTCGGGATTAGAAATGTGCTCGCAAAATCGAAGGGCTCATCAAACCCTCACAACCTGGTTAAGGCTACCATTAAAGCACTTCTGCAGCTCAGGGATGCCTATACAATAGCTGAACACAGGGGAATCCCCATCGAAAAAGTGTTTAACGGATAGAAAAACTGCATATGGCAAAGATCAAAATAACCCAGATAAGGAGCAAGAACAGAAAACCTGAGAGACATAAAAGAATTCTTGCTGCACTTGGAATACACAGGCTACACCAGAGCGTTGTGCATGAGGCTACTCCTCAGATTCTCGGAATGGTTGAGAAAATAAAACATCTCGTCAAAACAGAAGAAGTTGAATAAAATTAATTTTTAACAAACAGGGTATGGATCTTAGTAATTTAAAACCGGCAAAAGGCTCAGTAAAGGCGAGGAAAAGAATCGGACGCGGACAGGGTTCAGGGAAAGGAGGTACCTCAACCAGAGGTCACAAAGGAGCCCAGCAGAGATCCGGTTATGAAAGAAAACTTGGTTTTGAAGGCGGGCAGATGCCACTGCAGAGAAGGGTACCCAAATACGGATTCACAAACAGAAACCGTGTTGAATATAAAGCCATTAACATTGGTACACTTCAAAACCTCGCTGAAAAGCTTAATGCTGATAAGATAGATATACAGACTCTTTTATCGGTCGGGCTCATATCTAAGAATGATCTTGTTAAGATACTTGCAAAGGGTGAACTTAACAAAAAACTCGAAGTTCATGCCCATGCATTCAGCAAAAAGGCTATTGAAGCCATAGAGGCAAAAAATGGTACAGTAGTAAAAATATAACCAGATGAGGCTGATTCAGACCATAAAGAATATTTTCAAGATAGAGGACCTGAGGGCCCGGTTGCTGTATACTCTTAGTATAATAATGATATACAGACTGGGTAAATATGTGACACTGCCGGGTGTTGACCCTGCCCAGCTGGAAAATCTGAAAAGCCAGACTTCGTCAGGTATTATGAGCCTTCTCAATATGTTTTCGGGAGGCGCCTTTTCCCAGGCTTCGATTTTTGCCCTCGGTATTATGCCATATATCTCAGCTTCAATCGTTGTGCAGCTTCTCGGAATAATTTTTCCTTATTTCCAGAAACTCCAGAAAGAGGGCGAAAGCGGCAGAAGAAAACTGAATCAGTACACAAGATACCTTACAGTTCTTATACTTGTACTTCAGGCACCCACATACCTCTATAACCTCCAGGCAAGGCTTCCCGCATCAGCGTTTATTATATCAGGAACCTTCTTTCTGGTTTCATCAGTGATAATTCTTACAGCGGGAACTATATTCGTAATGTGGCTCGGGGAAAAAATTACTGACAAGGGTATCGGTAATGGTATTTCACTTCTTATAATGATAGGCATCGTTGCACGACTGCCAGCAAACTTTATATTTGAAGCAGGTGCAAGAATGAATGGTGCAGGTGGTGCAATTGCCCTTGTTGTGGAAATGGTTTTTCTCTTTGTCGTGATCCTTGGCACAATACTTCTTGTGCAGGGAACCCGTCGGGTGCCCGTTCAGTATGCACGCCGCATAATTGGCAATAAACAGTACGGCGGTGTAAGACAATATATACCCCTTAAAGTAAATGCCGCAGGCGTTATGCCAATAATCTTTGCCCAGGCAATAATGATGCTTCCGATTATTATTGCAGGATATTCAAATTCAAGCTCGGGCTTTGTTGTGGCATTTTCAAATATGTATGGATTCTGGTACAACTTTGTGACAGGATTGCTTATAATCCTTTTCACATATTTTTACACAGCTATCACTATCAATCCGGTTCAGATGGCTGAAGATATGAAGAAAAACGGAGGGTTTATACCCGGCATTAAACCGGGCAGAAAGACGGTTGAATTTATTGACCAGATTATATCGAGAATCACACTACCCGGTTCCATTTTTCTTGCTATCATAGCCATACTGCCGGCAATAGCTGTTAAAGCAGGTGTATCTCCTGAGTTTGCGCAGTTTTACGGTGGCACATCACTGCTTATTCTTGTTGGTGTGATACTTGACACCCTGCAGCAAATTGAGAGTCATTTGCTTATGAGACATTATGACGGCCTGATGAAATCGGGCAGGGTGAAAGGCAGAACAGGAGCTGTTGCAGCATATTAATCTGCTTAACGTTCTTTGATGTTGATTTGCAGAACAAAAGAAGAGATCGAACTGCTGAGGGAAAGCAACCTGCTGGTGTCGCGTACACTTGCTGAAGTTGCAAAGCACATCGCCCCGGGAGTCACAACAAAAAGCCTCGACAGAATAGCAGAGACATTTATCCTTGATCACGGAGCTGTCCCTGCTTTCAAAGGTTATAACGGATTCCCGTCTACACTGTGCACTTCAGTTAACGAGGAAGTGGTACATGGCATACCGTCAGATTACATCCTGAAAGAAGGAGATATCATCTCGATCGACTGCGGAGTAATTCTGAACGGTTATTACGGCGACAGTGCTTTTACTTTTGCTGTGGGTGAAGTAAGCAGCGAAATCAGAAAACTGCTCGAATATACCCGGGCTTCCCTTGAGGATGGAGCTAAGGAAGCCGTGGCAGGAAATCGAATAGGAGATATTTCGTTTGCTGTACAGACCAGAGCAGAGAGCGGAGGATTCTCAGTGGTGAGGGAATTGGTTGGTCATGGACTGGGAACGAAGCTTCATGAACCCCCCGAAGTGCCCAATTTCGGCAAAAGGGGAACAGGGCCAAAGCTGCTTAAAGGTGTGGTAATATGCATCGAACCCATGATAAACATGGGAGTTAAAGAAACACTGCAGAAGAGCGATGGATGGACTATCGTTACAGCAGACGGTAAACCTTCGGCACATTTTGAGTATGCAGTGGCAGTAGACACCGGAAAAGCAGATGTGCTAACAACATTTAAATACATCGACGAAGTGTTAAACAAAAAATAAACCTATGGCCAAGCAACCCCCGATAGAACAGGACGGAACCATTGTTGAGGCCCTGTCAAACGCCATGTTCAGGGTAGAACTCGAAAATGGACACGTGATAACAGCACATATATCCGGTAAAATGAGAATGCATTACATTAAAATTTTACCGGGCGATAAGGTCAGGGTTGAAATATCACCCTACGACCTGACTAAAGGAAGAATAACATTCAGATATAAATAGGATATATGAAAGTAAGAACATCAGTAAAAAAACGCAGCGCCGACTGCAAGATAGTCAGGCGGAAAGGACGTTTGTACGTTATTAATAAGAAAAATCCCAGATTTAAACAAAGACAGGGATAAAATGACTAACTTTGCAAACTATTAAAAAAGAGTTATGGCACGTATAGTTGGGGTAGATTTACCAAGAAACAAGAGGGGTGAAATAGCCCTCACATATATCTATGGTGTTGGACGGAGCACTGCTCAGAAAGTGCTTGACCAGGCAGGTGTTGACCGTAACATCAAGGTTAAGGATTGGACTGATGAACAGGTTAATGCCATCAGAAAAATTCTGAGCGAGAATTACAAGCTTGAAGGTGAACTTCGTTCGGAGATGCAGATGAACATCAAGAGGCTGATTGACATTAACTGTTACAGAGGCATACGTCATCGCCTCGGCCTTCCGGTACGTGGACAGAGGACCAAAAACAATGCCCGTACCCGTAAGGGAAGGAAAAAAACTGTTGCAAACAAGAAAAAGGCTACTAAATAAGATTTGAATTATGGCGAAGAAGACAGGAGCTTTAAAGAGGAAAAATGTACGGATAGAACCAGCCGGACAGGCTCACATTCATTCATCATTTAACAATATTATTGTAACTATAACCAATAACTCGGGTCAGGTCATTTCATGGTCATCAGCCGGGAAAATGGGTTTCAGAGGTTCAAAGAAAAATACTCCTTATGCAGCACAGATGGCTGCTGAAGACTGCAGCAAGGAGGCTTATGACCTTGGATTGAGAAGAGTAAAGGTATTTGTGAAAGGACCTGGTGCCGGACGTGAATCGGCAATAAGGGCAATAGCTAATGCCGGCATCGAAATAACAGAAATCGTAGATGTTACACCACTTCCGCATAACGGATGCCGCCCGCCAGGAAGAAGAAGAGTTTAATTAACTATAAAATTAACAATTGTTTAAGTTGAATTTTAATATAATAAAATAAATGGCTAGATATATAGGACCAAGAACAAAAGTTGCGAGAAAATTCGGAGAACCTATTTTTGGACCTGACAAATACCTGGAAAGGAAAAATTATCCTCCAGGCCAGCATGGTCAGAACAAGAAAAGAAGAAAGGTATCGGAATACGGTCTTCAGTTAAGGGAAAAAGTAAAGGTCAAATATCTTTACGGATTGCTTGAAAGGCAGTTCCGGAATGCATTTGAGCGTGCTTCCAGAAGCAAAGGCGTAACCGGTGAAGTACTGCTTCAGATTCTGGAATCACGTCTTGATAACACTGTCTACCGTCTGGGTATTGCACCTTCAAGGGCTGCAGCACGCCAGCTCGTTTCGCACCGCCATATCACCGTTAACGGAAAAGTTGTAAATATTCCTTCATACCAGCTTAAACCCGGTGATATTGTTGGCGTCCGCGAAAAATCAAAATCACTTGAGGTTATAGTAAACTCCCTATCCGACCGCAGATACCAGAAAGTGCCCTGGCTGGAATGGGATGAAAACCTTATGGCCGGAAAATTCATGTCGGTTCCGCAACGCGCCGATATTCCAGAAAATATTAATGAACAATTAATTGTTGAACTATATTCCAAATAAAATAACCATGGCCATCTTAGCATTCCAGAAACCTGATAAAGTCATAATGCTTGAAGCGAACGACAAATTCGGCAAATTCGAATTTCGTCCGCTCGAGCCGGGATATGGCATTATAATCGGAAATGCCCTGCGGAGAATCCTTCTTTCTTCCCTCGAGGGTTATGCTATAACACTGGTGAAAATCGAAGGAGTCGACCATGAATTCTCGACAATAAAAGGCGTTATTGAAGATGTAACAGAAATATTACTTAACCTTAAACAGATCAGATTCAAAAGAAAAACAGAAGATATCGAGTCGGAAAAGGTTGTAATAAAAGTTACTGGAAGGGATACCTTCAAAGCAGGCGACCTTAATTCAGTGCTTGCACATTTCGAAGTACTCAATCCCGACCTTGTAATATGCAGAATGGAACCCTCGGTGAAGCTTAGTGTTGAACTGTCAATTAACAAGGGAAGAGGGTATGTGCCTGCTGAAGAGAATGAACCTGCCAACCCTGAGTTCGGGGTAATTGCAATAGACTCAATATTCACACCAATAAGAAATGTGAAATACACGGTCGAAAACTACCGTGTTGAACAGAAAACTGATTATGAAAAACTTATCATTGAAATAGAGACAGACGGCTCCATTCATCCGAAAGATGCTTTGAAAGAAGCAGCCAAGATTCTGATTTATCACTTTATGCTTTTCTCGGATGATAAGATTACCCTCGATTCGAGTGAGAAGATGGCAAGTGAGGAGTTTGATGAGGAGATTCTTAAGATGCGCCAGCTACTCAAGACAAAACTTGTTGACCTCGACCTTTCGGTCAGAGCTCTCAACTGCCTGAAAGCAGCCGAAGTTGAAACACTTGGCGACCTTGTGAAATTCAACAAAAACGATCTGTTGAAATTCAGAAACTTCGGAAAAAAATCTCTTACCGAACTGGATGAACTTCTCGAATCACTGAATCTCTCGTTCGGTATGGATGTGAGTAAATATAAACTTGATAAAGATTAAATAAGCCATGCGACATCAGAGAGTAATTAACCATTTGGGAAGGACACATTCTCACAGGAAGGCTATGCTTGCGAACATGGCTGTATCGCTGATTCTGAATAAGAGAATAACTACAACAACGGCCAAGGCAAAAGCACTTCGTTCATATATTGAACCTCTTATAACAAGATCCAAGGAAGATACAACACATTCCAGAAGAATGGTATTCAGGTATCTTCAGGACAAAAAGGCTGTAACAGAACTCTTCAGGGAGATCTCCCCTAAGGTTGCAGATCGCCCCGGAGGTTACACAAGAATACTTAAAACCGGCAACAGGCTGGGAGATAATGCCGAGATGTGCATTATTGAACTGGTTGATTTCAATGAAGCCAGACTGGCGGCTCAAACAAAACCGGAAAAAACAACTACCCGGCGCAGAAGAGCCCCAAAGAAGAAAGCTGCAGGAACGGCTGAAACAGCTGCCACAGCAACCGGAACAGCACCGCAGGATAATGCCACCAAAGATGTAACTACTGATACAGCAGAACCTGACCAGGAAAAAAGTAGCGGATCAGCTACGGGGGAAGATGCAAATAGGGCAGAATAAACTGCTATCTCACTGAATATTTGTACATTATCAACATCGAGAGTTATTAACAATTGTTCATAACCCATGTTGATATTGCGTTTATAACAACGGTGTTTTTTATTTTATTATTCGAGATACTTATTCTATTTTTGATACAGCAGGTGAGAGATAAAAGGCTGCTCAAAGATGTGGAACCCGATAAAGGGTTGCTTAAGTGTGACTCTGAAGGGTTCGGTCAGACCCCCGGGTCTGCGCATCAGAGAGCCGAAGCCTGAACTAAGGAACCCTGTTAAAGAGTTCCCGATGTTCAGTAGGTCGCTGAAAACGCCAACGCTCTTTCAACGACTGGGTCACAGGGCTGCAGGAGACAAAGGACTTCGGTCCGATGAAACCTGCAAACTGAACAACCCTACGGGGTTGATCAGCGCATGTCTGAATGACGCTTCGTCCCGGAATCCCGAGTAATCGGGAGAAAGGACAGCTGGAAGGCACCGCCCTAAAAAGCAGTGCCGGAAAGCTCAGGGTTGCCTCCCTCAGATCGTAAGACCTGAAAGGCAGCCGGCCAGAATAACTGTAGCCTGCCACCGTATGTGGCTTCGGCTGCAAACGGTGAGTGGGAACTAATCGAAAGAATAGTTCCCATTACTGTTTTTATACCCACATTAATTACAGTCCGGACAGGAAATAACAGAAAAGACAACCATTCCTAACCCCTGATACAAATCTTTGAAAACCAATTACAGACCAAAATGTTTTTTCCCCCGAAAATGTTACTAATTTAGCCCATACAAACAAACATTGTTATTTCCTGATGACATCAAAAGGACTTGCAGGTTTTATTCATGTGCTTGAACGGGAGGGAGAACTTAAAAGGATATCAGTTTTCGTTGACCCTGTTCTTGAAATTGCAGAATTTGCCGACCGGACAATAAATTCAGGTGGTCCGGCACTATTGTTCGAAAACAACGGAACAGCATTTCCGGTACTCATAAATGCTTTTGGATCAGAAAAAAGGATGAATCTGGCACTTAAAACGGAAGTGACAGGAAACATATACAGCGAAATTGATAAAATATCTGATCTTCTTACACCAGGAAGAAGTAACCCATTAAGTAAAATTTCAGATTTTTTTACCCTCCTTCGCCTGAGGAAATTCATACCTGTAAGAACCTGCCGGAGGGGCCGGTGCCAGCAGGTTATTCTAAGAGACCCCGATCTTGAAATACTTCCTGTTCTGAAATGCTGGCCGCACGACGGGGGAAGATTTATTACCCTTCCGATTGTTCATACATACAACCCATTCACTCTTGCACCCAATGCTGGTATGTACCGGATGCAAATACTTGACAAATGCACAACAGCCATACACTGGCAGCTTCATAAAACCGGAGCAAACCATTACAGGCTGTGGAAAGAATCAGGGAAAATGATGCCTGTCTCAGTCGTTCTCGGAGGCGACCCTGTTTATACCTATGCGGCAACAGCACCCCTTCCGGAAAATATCGACGAATATATCCTTGCAGGATTTCTTACACAGCGTAGAATAAAAATGGTAAAATGTGTTACAAACGACATCTACGTTCCTGAAGATGCCGACATTGTAATTGAAGGTTATGTCGACCCTTCCGAACCCCTGGTTTCAGAAGGTCCGTTCGGTGACCATACCGGCTTCTATTCTCTCTCCGACATGTATCCAAAGTTTCATGTTACCTGTATCACTCATGCCCACAATGCAGTATATCCTGCTACTGTGGTAGGCATACCACCAAAGGAAGATCTTTTCTTTACCAGAGCTACCGAGAAAATTTTTCTCAAACCACTCCAAATGGTGCTTAACAGTGAAATAACCGACCTGCATATGCCCCCTGCAGGAGTGGCACATAACCTGGTGATAGTCAGTATGAAAAAAAATTATCCCGGACAGGGACTTAAGATAATTAATTCACTTTTAGGAGCAGGACAGATGATGTTCTCAAAATACATCATTGCAGTAAGCGATGGCATTGATATCAGGAATTACAGTGAGGTACTTGAAGAGGTAATAAATAATACCGGGTTTGATAAAGATGTGATTTTTTCCCGCGGGCCGCTCGATGTCCTCGATCATTCATGCGATTTCCCGGCATTCGGAGGTAAAGCAGGTATTGATGCAACAAGAAAATTGCCTTCTGAAACACTACCCGGCAATAAAAACAGAACAGATGAGAATAAAATTACAGATGTTCTTAATGAGATGGTAAAACAGCAGATGATTTCATCTTACCATATTTTAAGAAATAGATCATTTTATCCAGTAGCTGTTATTTCAGTAAAAAGGGAAGGGAAGCTTGTAAAGATTGAAAAAATTGTGCACTTCCTGAATAACACCGGAGCAGGGGATGTTTTAAAAGTTTTACTTGCCGTCGATGAAGAAGTTGACACAGGGGATTTGAATATGGTGGCATGGCAGTTACTTGGTAATTCGGACCCTTTAAGAGACCACAGGTATTTTGGGGCATCTTCAATACTTTTTGATGGCACAGTGAAAGCTTTCAGACAGGGAGGTTTCCCGAGGCCCTGGCCTGATATCGTTTGCTCGGATGAAAGTACTATCAAATCGGTCGATGAAAAATGGAGTGTTGCCGGAATGGGTAATTTAGTGAACTCTCCTTCATTGAAATACTTAAAATTACGGAAGGGAAATTCATCAACCGTAATGCCGTAAATTATTTATTTTATCCTTTACCTTCTCTTCAATTAAATGTATTTTTGAATTAGAATGATTCTTACTTTTATAATATATGATGTTTTTTCAGTTGATTTTCTGAGGGAATTGAACTGTGAGACGTCATTGAATCCCGGTAAGGTAATTTCACTCAGTAATTTATATTTTATTGTCTTTCTGCTGATTACTGTTATTTTAATTGCATCATTGATTTATTTATGGAGGGAGTTAACGAGAAACCGTGAAATTCTGAGCCATACAGTTTCTGAACTCGTTGAAGCCAAAGAAAACCTGTCAATTCTGGAATATAAATTAAGGAATATTACTGATAGCCTTGTTTATGCCCGTCATATTCAGAAAGTTCTGCTTCCTTCCGAATCATTCCTTGCGAATCATTTCAATGACTATTTTATATTTTATCAGCCACGCGATATAGTTAGCGGTGATTTTTACTGGTTTGGCATTATAGGTGATAGAATTTGTGTGATTTCAGCCGACTGTACCGGTCACGGAGTACCGGGGGCGCTAATGTCAATTATAGGACAAAATATTTTGAATCAGGTTATCAGCAATGGCATTTCTGATAATCCAGCGGAAATTCTGGAACAGCTTGATAAATCAGTCAGAAATTATTTTTCCACGGAAGGGGAGTATTACATCAGAGATAGTATGGATATCGGTATTTGCATGATAGATTATAAAAGTAAAGTCATTGAGTTTGCGGGTGCTTTTTCATCTATATATTTCATTAAGGATAACAGACTTAAGGAGATTAAAGGAGACAAACAGATTCTGGGAATGAAGCCTGAGGGATTCAGATTTACTTCACAGGTCGAAACCTTTTCAGGTGGTGAAGTTGTTTATCTTTTTACCGACGGGTATGCTGACCAGTTTGGAGGTGAGGAGGGCAAAAAATTTATGTACCGCCGATTCAGGTATCTTCTTACAACAATAAACATGCTACCTCTTCAGGAACAAAGGACAATTCTGGAGGAAACTCTGAATTCGTGGAAAGGAAATAATGAACAGGTTGATGATATACTTGTTATCGGATTAAGACTGTAATTGCCAGGTTTTAGAGGTGCTTCTTAATTATATCGATTAGTGAAGAGGGCTGGAAGGGTTTGCTTATATAATCATCCATTCCTGCTACCAGACATCGTTCTTTGTCACCCAGCATAGCATTTGCCGTTATAGCAATAATTGGTGTATGCCTGCTGGTGCTTGCTTCGAGTGCCCTAATTTTTTCAGCAGCAATAATTCCACTCATAACTGGCATCTGTATATCCATAAGAACCAGATCATAGGAGGAACTTCCGAACTTTTCGAGAGCCTCCCTCCCATCAGAAGCAGTATCAATGCTTTTTACCAGCGGTTTAAGAGTGAGTAATGTAATTTTCTGGTTTATGGGGTTATCTTCAACAAGGAGAATATTGGCATCTTTGAGTTCTTTTTTATGTTTTTCCTTAACCCTGAGTGCTTCTATGGCTGGTGAAACTATTTGTTTTTTCTTCTCTTCAGCAAAGGAAACAAACTTCAGCGTGAAAGTAAATACTGAATAATTCTCGCTCAGGTCCTGGATATAACTTCCTCCTCCTGAATAGATGAGTTTAATCATGTGACTGCTTGTGGCATTCAGGTCATCTATAAAAATAATCCTTCTATCAGTTTGTATCCTGAACGATACAATGCATTCACGGTCTTTTTCCTTCTCCTTTTTTATACTGGTGGTTACTTTTGTAAGAAACTCCCTGCTCTGTTCACTGATAATATTAAAAATATCAAGAAATATTTGTTTTAATATTATAGGATCCCCTGTTACTTCAAAGTTGGCAGCATCCTTTTTATGTAAAATAAAATCAATATTCTGAGGATTTTTCAAACGAAAAAGGTCAATAGTGTTTTCTATTGCTGCCCCTATGTTGAACCGGATTTGTTTTCTTTCTTCATAGCTGGCCACTGCACTCTGCATTGTCAGATCGTTCAGAATGTCGGCCATGTTGTTTGTTGATGCTATTAATGTTTCGACAAGATCTTTTTGTTTTTTGCTGAGTTCAGAACTGGCAAGTATTTCACCAACTACAACCAGGTTGTTGAGTGGTTCCCTGATATGATGTGAAAACCTGCTTATTACATCCCCTGTTTTTTCGTTCAATTCAGAAATCTCTTCAATCGTGTTTTCCAGAGCTCTGGTTTGCCTTAAAGATTGTCGTAACAATAATATTTCAAGTGCACATACTGCTATCAGTGTTACACCAGCAGCTAGAACCAGCCTTAAGAAAATAAGTATAATTGATGCAGCAAGAAGCAATAATATTATCGTAAAAAGATTCTTAATAATGTATCTTTTTGATTCTGAGAGCATTTTTAATCCCTGACTTATGTGGCCACTTTCGCCTTTCTTCCTGAATTTTAACATAACAGGCCTCATTATCATGCGTAAAATTATGATATTTTTATTATCTCAGCTAAAAACGATGAAAAAATAATATATATTAAAAACATTCTAATTTTGGATTAATTCAAAATTCAAATTGTTTATAGGAAGTTGAGTTGAGGTCAGGAAAAACAATACCGTTACTTGTTTTCGCGATAATGTTTCCACTGTCGCTGGAAGCTCAGTTTACTGAATCCAGAATAATTCTTCCTTTCAGGTTTAAGGACGGTATATACAAAAATTTTGATCAGGTTCTCAGGAATGAGCCTGTCTCCAAGGCCAATCTTCTTATTGCAGAGGATTTTACTGATGCTGACTTTTACAAAAGAATTTTAAAATCAAAACAGATCATATATTCAACTACTGAAGGAAGGCAAGAGTATATTGATAATAGAAAAGTATGGGGATTTGCTTCGGATGGGATTTTATATGTACACTGGAAAGGATATTACAGTCCGCTTTATATGCTGGGTACCATTAGTTGCTTTTTTTTGCACGACAGTCAGTTTGAAATTTATAAGAGTATTATTTCAGAACATTATGGAAATGAAATGGAGTTAACTACGGGGGATGGAAAGCTGGTGGTAAGATACAGGGATTTGAAAAAATATCTTCTTGATTTCACGACAGGAAAAATCATGAAGCTGAATGTCAGGAATTTCAGCAGGTTATTGAAAAATGAGCCGGAAATCTTTTCCGAATACCGGCAGCTTCCACAGGACAGAAAGAGATCCAGGATCTTTTTATACATCAGAAATTATAATGAAAAAAACCCTTTATCTTTACCTTTGAATTAAAATATTTCAATATATACGGTATAATTTTTGATGTATGAATGAGGAAAGGAGGGTCGGAATATGAAGAAAACCAGCAAAATATCATGGAATGCTCTGCTCTATTTCGTTATATCTTCCTTTATAATCCCATCATTTGCCGTTGCGCAGGAGACTTCAGAAGAAAAAGTTAAATATACTTCTGATTTTCGTTTTAAAGATGGCATTTATCTTAATTTTGAACAGGTTAAAGCAAACAGTCCCATTCCGAAAGCAAAAATTCTTACATCAGCCGATTACAACGACAGGGACTTTTTCAATAAGGTTTTTGCCTCGGAGAAAATTTACTTCTACGATGAGATGGGTGTAAGGCAGGAAGTTAAGAAAGAAGATATATGGGGGTTTGCGCGTAATGGTATCCTTTATGTAATGGTTCAGGGAAATTTTAACAGAATTACTTTTTTCGGAAATATATGCCACTTTGTGGCAGACATAACCACATACGACAACAGATATTACTCACCTTATGGCTATTACGATCCATATTATTATCCTTACTCATACTACCCGTATTATTATCCATATGGTGGATATCCTTACGGTTATTACCCACCATATTACTACCGTCCCTATACAACGAGCCGTACAGAGTTGAGGCAGTATCTGATTGACTTTGAAACGGGTAAAATATATGAGTTTGATGTGGAAAGCGTTAAGGTTCTGATAATGAGAGATCCAGAATTATATGAAGAATTCGTAAAATTGACAAAGAAAAAACAGAAAGAAATTATGTTTGTTTATATCAGGAAGTTTAACGAGAGAAATCCTTTATATTTACCTGCAAAATAGAGAGATTCCATGAGAAGATTATTGCTTTTTTCAGTTTTTTGCTCCGCGATTCTACTGTCCAGGGCTCAGGCTCCGTTTCCAAGCGCTGAAGAGATTAAGCAGTTCATGAATTCCAGAACCTGTGTTGTTCTGGAGGATGATCCCTTTTCAGCATGGAATTCTTTTATTAAAAAGGCTGTTACTTCTTTCTGGACAATTACTCCGTATGAATTCATAAATATTGTTGAATTCAACAAAAGGCGAACCGACCCTGCATATTCTTTTATCGTACTTACACAAACTCATTTCGAGCGGGACAAGACAGGCGGATTGTTTAATTTCATCAATCTTATACAGGGGAAAAGGGTAAGGGATCTGAGTGACAATCCCGAGATATGTGCTGTTCCTCTCTCCTTTGCAGATGAAGATGATATAGGCTATGGCTATAAGCTCGGTATTATACTGGCTTTTATTCAGAAACATGCAAAGCTTATTTCGGAAGATCCATCAATCACCGGAAGAAGATATCTGAGGTATTACAATGTAAATGCCCCTGAAGTTGTCAATAAAACCATTCTGGCGAAGAAAGAGGATCTGGCTCCAGATATAAATACAATTGAGGCGATAAAAGCAATCTACCCCTTCCCTTTTAAGATTGTTGAAGAAGAAGAAATCGTAAAGGCAATAAATGAGAAGGCACCTGCAACCCTTATTCTCCACAAGGTGGGACCTTCAGACAATCGTACAGGGAGCTTCTGCTTTAAAATACTGATTGGCACCGACGATTCAAATATGTACTATTTCGGGCAACACAGGATAAATAATAACAATCCCAATGCTTTCCTCGAATCGGATCTGCGTCGTCTTGCCAGGTATTAATGATGCAGCAAACTAAGATTATTGCCGTCTTTAGTTAAAAAGAAAGACCATGAAAGAGATAAGAGTTTTATCAGAAAGCGAGCGCACCTGGGCAATGTTCTGCCACCTGTCGGCATTTGCCTGTTTTATTTTTCCTTTCGGGAATATTCTGGGTCCTCTTATTTGCTGGCTTTCACGACGTGATGATTCTACATGGGTGAACGAAAACGGAAAAGCCTCACTGAATTTTCAGCTGTCGTTGTTGCTGTACACACTGCTGCTGATACCGTTATGTTTTATCCTTGTAGGAATTCCGCTTCTGATTGCCCTCTGGATACTAAATATTGTATGCGTTACTATTGCATCAATCAAAGCATCAAGAGGCGAAGAGTTCAGATATCCGCTGGCAATTCCGTTTATTCAGTAACAGTAACAGATCATTTCAGTCATTTTCTTACAGAGAATAGCCAAGTAACCCCGGTTTTTTCTCTTGTAGAGAGCTAAAATTTCAGCAAATTATTCGTTGTTAACAATTTGGCAGTTAGCAAGATATTATTTTCTCAGGCTGCTAAAAATTTTAATTTTAGCTTCCCGGGATAGTATGTTTAAAAATAATTGTCTAACTTTCTGTTATTAAAACATTAATGCCATGGCTTCAAAAAAGAAAACCAAGGAAGAAAAGGAAAAGAATAAAAAGGAAGAAAAGCAGAAAGTTGACAAAGTTGAAGTGTTTGATAAGGATGAGCTCTATCATGATGAGGAAGTGAAGATAAAGAAAAAGATGAAGAAGAAGGTCTATTTCAAAGAGCTCAGAAAACTTGAAATAGAGCTTATTAAACTTCAGGAGTGGGTTAAGGCTAAAAAACTGAAAGTTGTAGTAATATTTGAGGGCAGGGATGCTGCAGGCAAGGGAGGAGTAATAAAAACCATAGCAGGGTGTTTAAATCCACGCATCTGCAGGGTAGTCGCTCTTGGAGTTCCTACAGAAAAGGAGAAAACACAGTGGTATTTTCAGAGATATGTTGCTCATCTTCCGGCAGGAGGTGAGATTGTTCTCTTCGACAGAAGCTGGTATAACAGGGCAGGAGTGGAAAAAGTAATGGGCTTCTGTACAAACGAAGAATATGAGGAATTTCTGAGATCGTACCCGGAGTTTGAAAAAATGCTTATCCGTTCAGGCATAATATTAATTAAGTACTGGTTTTCAGTAAGCGACCATGAACAGGAGAAAAGATTTCAGGACAGAATAAAAGACCCGACAAAACGATGGAAGATAAGTCCAATGGATATTGAATCGCGTGATAAATGGGTGGAATATTCCATGGCAAAAGATAAGATGTTCGCTTATACCGATACGAAACAATCTCCATGGTATGTGGTTGAGGGAGATGATAAAAGGAGAGCAAGGCTTAACTGCATTCACCACCTGCTTTCATTAATCCCTTATGAGGATCTGACACCCAAACCATTCAAATTGCCTCCCCTTAAACACGACGTTGCCTATGTGAGACCACCAAAAACAGAACAGACATACGTGCCAGAGGTATATTAAATTTTGGCATTTAATTTACCGCGTTGTCTTAATATTTACTTTTTACTTTCAAAGTATATGTATACTTTTGCCCGTTACATTACACATTATCATGGCTCTTAAACCGTCAATACCCAAAGGCACCCGCGACTTTTCACCGGCAGAGGTTTTAAAAAGGGACTACATATTCAGCACCATAAAGGAGGTTTTCAAACTGTATGGCTTTCAGCCACTTGAAACACCGGCAATGGAAAACCTCTCGACGTTGCTTGGGAAATATGGTACAGAAGGCGATAAACTTCTTTTCAGAATACTCAATTCGGGAGATTTTCTTGAAGGTGTTTCAGAGAGTGAACTTCAGAATCCCGACCGTTCCGTTCTATCATCAAAAATATGCGAAAAGGGTTTAAGGTACGACCTTACAGTACCATTCGCAAGATATGTGGTGCAGCACAGGAATGAGATTAACTTCCCATTCAAGCGCTATCAGATACAGCCTGTATGGAGAGCCGACAAACCTCAGAAAGGCAGATACAGGGAGTTTTACCAGTGTGATGCGGATATTATTGGCAGTGACTCACTTTTGAATGAATATGAGCTAATCAGGATAATTGATGATGTTTTTTCAAAGCTCAATATACCGGTTGTTGTCCGTCTTAATAACCGCAAGATTTTGATGGGCGTTGTCGAAGCAGCAGGTGTGTCAGGAAGGTTCAGTGAAATAACGGTAGCTATCGACAAACTTGATAAGGTGGGAATGCAAGCAGTTGAGGAAGAATTGATTGGGAAGGGGATCCCGCGCAGTGCTGTTGAGAGTCTGAAGAACATTCTTGAAGTTGAAGGCTCGAATACTGGAAGAATGGAAAAGCTGAAACAGTTTCTGGTTAATTCAGAAACAGGGAAGAAGGGTATTGAAGAGTTGGAAACCCTTTTCCGGTTTATCAATTCCGACCCGCCAAGCTCGGAGATAGTTTTTGACCTTACGCTGGCAAGAGGGCTTGATTACTACACCGGAACAATAATTGAAGTAAAGGCAACCGGTGTTAACATTGGCAGTATTTGCGGTGGCGGCCGTTATGATAATTTAACTGGGATTTTTGGCCTGGAAGGAGTCTCAGGTGTGGGGATATCTTTTGGAGCTGACAGAATTTACGATGTGCTTACCCTTAAAGATGGTTTTTCATCATTAGGAACATCTGCATCGCATGTACTCATTGTAAATTTCGGCGATAAAGAGCTGCAGTATGCACTCAGGATATTGAAAATTCTGCACAGTCACGGGATTAGCGCCCAGATTTACCCTGATGCAATAAAAATAGGGAAGCAGTTTGCATATGCCAATTCGTTAAACATTCCTTATGTTGTTGTTGCGGGTGAGGATGAAATAAAGGGAAGTGAAGTTACAGTGAAAAACATGGTAGAAGGCTCCCAGACAAGAATCAGTATCGAGAAACTTGGTGATTTTTTAACCATTCAAACCTGACAGTAAGTCAGTTATTTCTCAGTCGACGTTGAGGAACCTGTTCAGCCGGCGCAGCAGGTGCATTTCTTAATTCCCTCAGAAGTTCAAGCCGGTACTGATTTTCAGCCTGATATAACCTTATGATCTTTATCGGTGATAGTATCTCCCTGAATTTTTTATGATATTCGGCAGTAAGGTTAGCATCCTGCAGTTCAAGAGAAACAAGACGGTCGGCAGCTTCCGTGAGCTCCTTTTCTGACATGTTGAGTTCATTCTGAGCAGTTCTTCTGATAATTGAAGTTCGTTCTTTCTGAAGTTCGTTCTTTTTCACCTGCAGCTCATTGTATAGAGGCCAGAAGCGCTGTGCTTCTTCGGGTGTAAGATTTAGCCTTTTTGTCAAAAATGCCACCTTATAAGCGTAAAGCCTTTCTCCCGGTGCATCCTGCTGTGAAAATGCGAACTGAAACGCTGTGAACAGGAGCAGAACAGTTATTATAAGTCCCTTTTTCATACCCTGTATTTTTTACATAAGTTCATATATTTCAGATGGATCAATATCTTCATTGATAAGATAATTAATTATTTCTTCACTGTCTAACCCTTTCAGTCCGGTTTCAAACCATGAATCAGAAATTTCCTGTTCGAGGGTTAGAATGTCAATATCGTAAATTATCGTTTCAAGAACCTGTTCAGAATTCAGGTCGATGGAAGCGATAACCTGGTTACCGTTTCTGGTGTTGGTGAGTAACCCGGTAATACCTATTATTGCAAGTGCGGCAACCGAAGCTGCAATTGCAATTATATGCCTTATCCTGATTACTTTTCCGGGATGTTTCTGTTTCCCTCCGGCTTCTGAAGTTGCCGCAATTATTTTTTTACTGACATCCTCGAAATAGTTATCAGGCACCCTGAAGGGATTCTGTTTCGGTATTTTGTCGAGATTTTTCATTGTTATCTTTTAGATGGTTCAAAATCATTAAAGTTTAAAGTGTCTGCAGATATTCTTCAATCTTTTTTACTGCATGATGATAAGAAGCTTTCAGAGCGCCTACTGAGGTATTAAGAACTTTACTCATATCCTCGTAAGGCATTTCGTCATAATATCTCAGATTGAAAACCACCCTCTGTTTTTCAGGAAGCTTTAGAATAGCATTCTGCAGTTTCCTCTGGGCTTCATCGCCGTCGAACCAGGTACTGCCCTCAACGGATCTTGCAAAGATGCCGGCAAGGTCATCGAGCGATGCGGTACCGTTTTTGTTTCTTCTGTTTAATATGGCAAGTGCCTCATTAGTGGCAATGGCATATAGCCATGTGAATAATGAACTTTCGTGCCTGAATCTGCTCAGGTTTTTCCATGCATTCATGAAGGTGTTCTGGAGGGCATCGTCAGCATCTTCGTGAAGAATAACCAGACGGCGGATATGCCAGTATAACTTCCGGCTATAGCGTTCAACCAGAAGCCTGAAGCCTTTACTGGTATCCTTTTGAAGAAGGTCTATAATATCCCTGTCGCAGTCTTTGCCTTCCAAATTGAACCTCCCATTAAATTATTAGATTGTAATTTTCAAAAAAGTTTAAAAAGATGTAATCCAAATTTCATTAAAAAAATAATCTCAAAGAAGGAAATTGTACCTTTGTATGATCTTTTTTAACGCTTATGGCACTGCAATGCGGAATTATAGGGATTACAAATGTAGGTAAGACAACGATTTTCAATTGTCTCTCAGGCACAAGGGTTGAAACAAGTAGTGCAGCTTTCAGTGCGTCGAAATCTAACATAGGTGTCATACATGTTCCCGATCCCCGGCTTTATGAGCTCAGGAAGTTTCAGGTAACGGAAAAGATAGTTCCCACAACTGTGACTATAGTTGATATACCGGGGCTTGTACGTGGCTCCAGCAGGGGAGAAGGTGTGGGAAACAGGTTCCTTGCAGATATAAGAAACACAGATGCACTTATACATGTTCTGAGATGCTTCGACGATGAGTTACTCCCGCATGTTGATGGTGCGGTTGATCCCGTAAGGGATATTGAAACTGTAAACCTCGAGTTGCAGGTCAAAGACCTTGAATCGGTGGAGAAGAAAATTGAACGATTGTCGAAAATTGCCAAATCGGGAGATAAAGATGCAAAACGGGGGATTGAAATTTTGTCGCATCTGAAGGAACATTTTGAAAATTTTGGCAATGCTAGAGACCTGAATCTGACCGGTGAAGAGAAAAAATATATTGATGACCTGTTTCTTCTCACAATAAAACCGGTGTTATATGTATGCAATGTGGACGAAAAATCGGTGCACACCGGTAATCAATATGTTGAACGGGTTAAAGAGTATCTTAAGGGGAAGGATGCTGAGGTGCTGGTGATTGCAGGTAAAATGGAAGCTGAAATTGCCGAACTTGAAAACGATGAAGACCGGATGGCTTTCCTGAATGATGCGGGTCTTGATGAACCTGGTGTCAATAAGCTGGTAAGGGCAGCCTACCGATTACTTAACCTGATTACATTTTTTACTGTGGGACCAAAAGAAATCAGAGCATGGACAATTAAAAAAGGAACTAATGCCCAGCAGGCTGCAGGTGTTATTCATTCTGACCTTGAAAGGGGATTTATCAGAGCTGAAGTGATGAAATACAACGATTTTATTACACTCGGCTCAGAACATGCCTGCAAAGAAGCCGGGAAATTCCATGTGGAAGGGAAAAATTATATTGTTGAAGACGGAGATATACTTCATATCCGTTTTAACGTTTAAAGGATATGAACGCCCGTATCATCATACTATCCTTGCTAATATTTCTGTTATCTGCTGGTTCTTTTTCACAAGTTAACAGGGATGGAAAGCTTTTTGAGGAAGTAAAAAAGTATGGTGAAGCTGAGGTAGTCATGCCTTATCCGGGCAGGAGTGCTGTTGATCTGATTACCAGAAATGTATCAATCACCGCAGTGAAAGACAAAAAAGTTTACATTTCGCTGACGGCTGCCACATTAAACTGGTTTTTGTCACAAAAGTTTGATTATGAGATTATTGAAAGAGAGCCTGCAAAAGGTGTTAAATCTGCTTCTTCGGTAAGCGATGCAATGGAGTGGGATAGCTATCCTACTTATACACAGTATGATTCGATTATGAGGAAATTTCAGGCTGACTATCCTCAACTATGCCGGCTCGATACTATAGGAACAAGCATATTGGGGCGTCTTGTGCTTGTTTTGAAAATCTCAGATAATGTGAACGATGATGAACCCGAGCCTGAGGTGTTTTATTCATCGACAATACACGGCGATGAGCTGGGAGGTTTTGTTCTGATGTTAAGGTTTGCAGATTATCTTTTAAGAAATTACAACACAGATTCAAGAGCCAGGAATCTTGTCGACAACCTTGAAATATGGATTAATCCACTTGCCAATCCTGACGGAACCTACCGGACCGGGAATGAAATAACCTCTCCCACCAGGTCGAATGCAAACGGCATCGACCTTAACCGAAATTTTCCCGACCCGATGAATCCTTCTATTGTTCCAGAGAAGGAAACCATCGACATGATGGCTTTTATGCGTAAAAGAAGGTTCGTACTCTCTGCTAATTTTCACTCCGGCTTCGAAGTGGTAAATTTTCCATGGGACAGATGGCTCAGCAAATATCATGCTGATCATGACTGGTTTAATTATATAAGCAGAAAATATGCCGACACGGTACATGTATATTCTGGTCCGGCCTACATGAATTATTATGATAATGGGGTCACAAGAGGTGCCGAATGGTATATAATTTACGGAGGAAGGCAGGACTTTATAACATGGGAATTGCAGGGCAGAGAGGTTACCATAGAACTGGATGACATAAAGCAGACTCCTGCAGCACAGCTGGAGCTTCTCTGGCAATACAACCGGCAATCGCTGATTGGTTATCTGGAAAATGCTCTTTATGGCATTCACGGAAGGGTGGTAGATGCGGTTACTAAGAAACCTGTACCCGCTAAAATATACATTGCGGGGCATGATAAAGACAGCTCTCATGTTTATGCTGATTCGTTGACAGGATATTTTACCCGGTTTCTGGCGCAGGGTAGCTGGAACCTGACTTTCTCAGCCACAGGGTACAGAGACACTGTTGTTCAGGGAGTAAACGTTGTAAATAAACAGCGTACTGATCTATATGTTGAGATGAAATCGACTCCTACCGATATCGATTCAGTCAACCCGGAGAAACCACTTCTGTTTCCCAATCCATCATCTGATATAATCGAATGCCGGTTACCTGATTCTATCACAGGTCAGGTAAAAGTCTCAGTAATAAACAGTAAGGGTGTAAAAATACTTGAGTACTTGACTTCAGATAGACCGGTGATATTAAATGTTGCTTCCCTCGATGCAGGTGTATATACTGTAGTTTTTAAATCAGCGGTGACCGGACACTCAGCAAGCAGCCGATTTGTTGTATATTCAAGACATTATTGAAACTGACTGAAAAATTTTATTCGAATCGTAGCCTGCTAATTGCATCTGATGTTAAAAAGACTATTTTTGCTGATTCGTTTTTTTTGTAATTAAATTAGTTTAACCTAACAGGGGAAAGCATGGTTTTTTCAAAGAATGAGAAGCATTTAGCATTTCTTTTTATTGTAACATTCTTTTTCCGATTTTTTTCAGTAACAGGCCAGGTTGCGTATATACCCCCTGAAAAGCCAAAGCTGATTGTTTCGATAATTGTTGAGCAGCTCAGATACGATCAGATAGAAAAACTGAAGAACAGGTTTGGGGAAGACGGAATCAGAAGGTTGATTAATGAAGGCACAACATTTAAGAATGCAAACTTTAATTATGTACTGACACAATCATCTACAGGTCATGCCACCATAGCTTCGGGTACTGAACCCTCTTTTCACGGAATTATATCCGATTACTGGTATGTGCCGCTTAAAAATGAAATTATTTATTGCACACAGGATAAAGAAGTTGGACCCGTCGGTGGCAGCTATGAGCAGGGGTTACATTCTCCTGCACAGCTTTTCACTTCGACATTTTCTGATGAGTTAGCTTTAGCCACAAAAGGAAAGGCAAGGATTTTTTCGGTTGGGCTTAGGGAGAGTTCTGCTATTATGTCGGCAGGGCATGCTGCAAATGGTGTTTTCTGGTTCGACAATACAACCGGGACATGGATGTCGAGTTCATGGTATATGAAGGAGCTTCCTGCATGGGTTAATGATTTCAATGCTATGAAGCTTCCCGAGACGTATTTAAATAATATATGGTCGCCACTGAGGGAAGAAGAGGTCTATTCCGACTTTTTACCCGACTCAAACAGTTTTGAGGCTGGTTTTGGAGGCATATGCTGGTTCCCGTACGATCTTAAAAAGATGCGTTCGAAAGGCATTCCCGATGGCATGAAGGATTATTACCTTATCAGGGAAACCCCTTTTGGCAACAGCTTTACCAAAGATTTTGCAATCAGGCTCATTAAAGAAGAAGCACTCGGACAGGATGATATAACTGATTTTCTATCAGTATGTTTCTCTGCAAATGATTATATCGGGCACCGTTTCGGACCTTCATCGGTTGAAGCCGCTGATGCCATTCTCAGGCTGGATGCCGACATTGCAGAATTGATAAAATTTCTGAATGAAAACATAGGTAAGAAAAATGTACTGGTATATTTTACTGCATCACATGGTGTATCTGAAATACCTGCTGTGCTTGAAAGTAACAGAATCCCTTCGGGCTATTTCAGACCGAACCAGGCAATGCAGTTGCTGAGGCTATATCTTAATGCTGTTTATGGCCAGGGCGACTGGGTAAAAGGATACTGGCAGAATCAGGTGTTTCTGAACCGTACACTTATTGAAGATGCCAGAATTTCCCTTGATGAAATGCAGAAAAAGGTGGCAAGGTTTCTTGTTCAACATTCGGGTGTTGCTGCTGCATTTCCCCTTTCGGTTTTCGAAGCAAATGAATTTATTTCAGGTAGTCTTCCGGATAAAGCTTCTAACAACTATATTCCACAGCGTTCGGGTGATGTTTTAATAGTGCTGAGTCCGGGCTGGGTGGAGAAATCAGATAACAGGGTTACAGATCATAATTCTCATTATGATTACGACACCCATGTGCCACTTATATGGTATGGCTGGACGGTAAACAGGGCAACTGTTACAAGGAAGGTAAACATGACGGATATTGCACCTACTCTTTCAGTTATGTGTGGCATACCTTTGCCCAATGCCTGTACTGGAGAGCCAATTAATGAGCTGGTTATCAGGTAGTATTATTTTCTTTTTCTGAAGGAATCTCTTATTTTGCATGCTTCTGCCAGTAGTGCAGGTCGTTTTTCGCATCCGTTTCCAAGGATAATGAGGTCGGCGCCTGCATTAAAAGCTTCTTTAACCTGTTCAGCTGTCTTTATTCCGCCGCCAACAGCTAAAGGCAATGTAATGTTCTCTTTAACTTCCCTGATGACTTCTGAAGGGATGGGTTTTTTTGCTCCGCTGCCGCCCTCAAGATAGATCATTTTCATTCCAAGCATTTCGCCTGCAAGAGCTGTTGCGGTTATTATGTCAGGCTTATCTGAGGGTATTGCTTCTGTCTGACTTAAATACTCAACTGAAGTCTTCGAACCGCAGTTAATCAGGATATATCCTACCGGAACAACCCTGTCGCGAATATCTTTAAGAAAAGGTGCTGCAATAACATGGTTCCCGATTAGAAGTTCGGGGTTGCGCCCGGAAATGAGTGATATAAAATATATTCCGTCAACCGATGTATTCAGCTGTAGAAGATTGCCAGGGAAGAGAATAACCGGTATTGAGCATTTATTCCTGACGTGTTTGATTAACGGATCAATGTTGCAGAAGGTTAAACTTCCACCAGTAAGTATATAATCTGCTCCGGCTGAAACGGCTGTTTCAATTATATTGTCGAGCGCTTTTCCCTTAGCCTTGTCGGGGTCGAGCAGAAGGGCGACCGACTTGCGGGATGGGAGTATGCCTGATTTCATAATATTTTCTTTTTTGTCCACACTATAGCGTAGTTGTCATATTTTGTGTATGAGAGGTCGAATGTAAGGTTTATTTTATCAGTTTTAACTATTCCCTTTATTTCTCCTGAGTCTTTCAGTTCAAAAGGCTGAATGATAATATTATTCTTTATGCTTATACCTTCTTTGTCACAAATTTTATAAAGGGCTTCTTTGGCGCACCAGTGAAGATAGAGGTGATATTTTACTCTCGCAGGGTCTTTTACTACTTTTTCTTTTTTGTTCATGAATTTTGAAGCGAACGCAGCAATATTTGCATTCATATATTCAAGATCTATTCCCACCTGTTCGTTGGTGCTCAGCAGTATTGCTGTAAGGCGGTATGAATGGGAGATACTTATAAAATGACTTCCATCTTTTAGAAATGGCTTGTTGTTTTTATTGTATACTATTTTTGCTTCTTTGCCAAGAAGTTCGGCAAGGAGTGCTCTAACGCTCAGAAATTCAAGCTTCCGGGAATTGCTTCTGAATTCACGAAATCTTTTTCTGTCATCGCTGTCGAGTTCAACCATCCCCAGCAGTGTATCTATATCTTCTTCAATTTTCCAGACACCAAGGACAGAATACTCGTTCAGATAATGTTTTGTTATGCACCCCATGTTTGCTTTGCTAATTTTTCCAGCGGAAAGATTCAATGAAATGAACAATATCTTTTCGGAAAAAATCAATGACCGGTGCCAGTGAATCTTCGTTTGGAATGGATGAGAAATAGAGTGCACCTCTGAGAAAGTGTTTCAGACTGTCGGTCAGGACGAACTGAATCGCTGAAGCAGCATTACCCTTTATATCGTACAATATTCCGTATACTCTCTCTTCCCGGTTGTACCATGGTTGTTCACTTATGGCATCGGCCTTTATTGTATGGCTGTAAACGAAATCGTTTGCCTCTTTGACGATAAGAGGCAGATTACCTTGCAGTTTTTTGTAGCTTATGTGCAAAGTGGCTCTGAAGGATGGAAAATAAAGATTAAACCAGCATGGTTCAGCTTTATCGCTTAAGTCGTAAGATATTTTTCCATACGCAGGATATTCAAAAATAAAAGGACATGAAGTGTCATAAAGAATATATTGCTTTTCCGGAAAATCTATTCTGAAATACCCCCTGGGTCTGGGTATGGTTTTTTCCCTACATGATATAAACAGGGATAATAATGCTGCCAGGATGATAATTTCAATCTTTCTTCTTTTCAATATTATCTTTTTTAAGTATAACCTTTATCTCTTTTATTCTTCTTTTGTCAGAGGCTTCTACAATAAAAGTAAATTTTCCGTAATTAATTTCTTTGTTTTTCGGAGGAATTTCACCCGTCATTTCAAGAATAAGTCCAGCAAGAGTTTCTGAATCACCCCTTATTTCACTGAACGGGTCATCTTCTATTTCAAAAACTTTGTAAAAGTCGTTAAGCAGAATCTTGCCTTCAAAGATATACGTTTGATCATCAACTTTCTTATAAAGGGGAACTGTTTCATCACTTTCATCGGTTATTTCTCCCACTATTTCTTCAAGTATATCTTCCAGGGTGACAATACCGGATGTGCCTCCGTATTCGTCGATTACAATTGCCATATGTATTTTTTTCAATTGAAATTCTTTCAGCAGTTCATCGATCTTTTTTGTTTCAGGTACAAAATAAGGGGGCCTGAGCAATGACTGCCATTTGAATGAATCGGGATATTTTGAATACGGCAGAACATCTTTTGCATAAAGGATACCTGTCACATTGTCGAATGTTCCTGAGTATACAGGTATGCGTGAAAACCCCGATTCATTTATAATACGGATCACTTCACTGAAGCCTGTTTTGATATCGAGTGCCGTAACGTCAACACGTGGGCACATTATTGCGCTGACATTTATGTTGCCGAATTTTACAATACCTTTTAATATTTTCTCTTCTTCGTCGAGTTTTCCTGAAGTAAGTTCAAGGGCATCCGAAATGTCTTCCATGCTTATTGGGTGGTGTTTCCGGAATTTTTTTTCTTTCAGGAAACGGGTTGTTGATGTGAGTATTAGGGTTGCAGGTCTCAGAAATTTCCACAGCACTAAAAGAGGATATGCCATAAAGAGGGCGAAAGAATAATGATTTCTTGTTGCATAAACTTTGGGCAATATTTCTCCGAAAAGGAGAATCATAAATGTAATTGCAACAACTTCAATCAGGAAACCTGAAAGTGGATGTTCGCTGAAGTCGAATAACATGCCGGAAATGAAGGCTGATAGGATAACGATTCCAATGTTAATAAGGTTATTGGCAACAAGGATCGTGCTGAGCAGCTCTTCAGGTTTGTTTAGAAAATTGAGTATTATTGCTGATCTCCTGCTTTTTGCTGATTTCATTTTTTTAATATCCTGAGGCCCGAGAGAGAAGAGGGCAACTTCCGACCCCGACATACAGGCAGAGAGCATAAGCAAAATGATAAGGATTATAAATCCAGAAATAACTTTAATGCCGGGTGCTGATAATCCGACCGCCCCTAAACTCAGAACATGCGGAAATGATAACTCAGAGCCCAATGGTTTCTGTTTTTGTTAATACTAAAACGGAAGATCATCATCTGATTTTGACATAAGCTGCTCATCACTGAAAGGATCAGTAAGGTTTTCAGGCTCACTGATTATGTCAATGGGTTTGTTGTTTGAACTATTATTATATGCCTGTACGGGAGGTTCATTGAAACCTGTTTCATCAGCCTCGTGATTGGCGGGTGAAGCCGACGAAGTAGTTGCCGTGCCCTGTTTGCGGTCAAGTATCATCATAGTGTCGGCAATTATTTCCGTTATGTATTTGTTGTTTCCGTCCTTGTCAACATACGACCTTGTCTTTATCTTACCGACTATATAAAGCTGAGTGCCTTTTTTTACTTTTTTTTCTGCAACTTCGGCTAGCGATCTCCACAGCACAATGTTGTGCCATTCGGTAGAAGTGATTGTTTCACCCTGCTGATTTGTATATGTTTCACTTGTTGCAAGTGGAAATGTAGCTTTTGCAACTCCCCTGTCAAAATATCTGATTACCGGATCTTTTCCGACATTTCCAACCAGAATAACCCTGTTAAGTGACATAGATTTAAATATGTTATGATTTATGAGGTAAAGTTAATAAAAAAAGAACTCGGAAGGAAAACTATTGGAACCCGAAGCAGATTATATCCATGTAGTCTGTAAATATTTGATTATAAATAAAATACGGTTTCTTGATTATTTTGCCAGGGATCACGATTGAATATAACTGAGTATTATTTCAGGTGTTTTTTCTTTTTAATATTTTGTTCTAAATTAGTACCTTGCAAACAGAAAGAAATAAAATTTGATGTAAGTATTTCAATTTAAATAAATTTTTATATTTGCAGGGTTGAAAATAACTAATTAACATAAATTGTTGAATTTAAAACTTAAGGAAACATGACAAAAGCAGACATTGTTAACGAAATTGCAAAGAATACCGGTATTGAGAAGGTAACGGTTCAGAAAGCCATTGAAGCCTTCATGGAAACCGTTAAGAACTCGATGGTTAATGGTAACAACGTGTATCTTCGTGGATTTGGAAGCTTTGTGATTAAGAAGAGAGCTAAAAAAACAGCCAGGAACATTTCAAAGAATACTACCATCATTATTCCTGCACACAACATTCCTGCATTTAAACCGGCTAAGTCGTTTGTTACAAAAGTAAAAACTCACGTTAAGAAGTAGTTTTTATGCCAAGCGGTAAGAAGAGGAAGAGACACAAGATGGCCACGCACAAGCGTAAAAAACGCTTGAGGAAAAACAGACATAAGAAGAAATAAGAAATCGAATTGTGGTCTGAATAATCTGGACTTTAAACCTAAAGATCCCCGGGTCTTTAGGTTTGTTCTATTTTTTAATCATTGAAATGAATATTACAGAATAGCTTTAAATAAAGTGGAAAGCAGGGATTTGATTATTGATGTAGGGGATGAGGAGATTTCTCTGGCTCTACTGGAGGATAAGCAGCTTGTAGAGTTACATAAGGAAAAACGGAATATAAAGTTCAATGTCGGGGATATATACCTTGGCAAGGTTAAGAAGATTATGCCCGGCCTGAATGCTGCATTTGTGGATGTTGGATATGAAAAGGATGCTTTTCTTCACTATTTCGATCTTGGTCCTCAGTTCAGGACACTTCACAAATATTACAACCAGGCTATTCAGAGGAAGGGGAAAATAGTCCCGGTACATAAGTTTACGCCTGAGTCTGATATAGATAAAGATGGAAAGATAAATCAGGTCCTTTCGGCAGGTCAGACTGTAATAGTCCAGATCACCAAAGAGCCCATTTCAACAAAGGGACCAAGGCTGGCTTCAGAAATATCAATTGCCGGACGTAACCTTGTGTTGATACCTTTTTCAAACAAGGTGTCGGTATCAACCAAGATTGAGAACAGTGATGAAAAGAACCGGCTGAAGACTCTTGTCCAGAGTATTAAGCCTCAAAATTATGGTGTAATTGTAAGGACAGCCGCCGAAGGTAAAAAAGTGGCTGTCCTGGATGCTGAACTCAGAGAGCTGGTCAAGAAATGGGAAAGTGCGTTTGCTTCTATTCGAAGGGATATTAAGACACCACGCCTGTTTATCGGTGAGATGAGCAGGATAACGACTATTCTGCGTGATCTGCTTAATGTCTCTTTTAACAGTATCCAGGTAAATGATGAAGCCCTACTGAATGAAATAAAAAGATATATATCAGAAATTGCACCGGAAAAAGAGAATATTGTAAAGCTTTACAAAGGGAATCTCCCGATTTTTGACCATTTCGGTGTTACAAAACAGATTAAGGCACTTTTCGGTCGTACAGTATCTTTCTGGCATGGAGCCTATCTGATTATTGAACATACGGAAGCGCTGCATGTGATAGATGTTAACAGCGGCAACAGGGCAAGAACAGGAACCGACCAGGAAACAAATTCTCTGGAAGTAAACCTGGCTGCCACAAAGGAAATAGCCCGCCAGATACGTCTTAGAGACATGGGCGGAATAATTGTCATTGATTTTATTGACATGCAGTCGGCCGAAAATAAACACCTTCTGTATGAAAAAATGAAAGAGGCAATGCAGAATGACAGATCCAAACATAATATCCTGCCTCTTACTAAATTCGGGATCATGCAGATAACCCGCCAGAGGGTAAGGCCAGAAATAACTGTGGTGACCAACGAAAAATGTCCTTCCTGCAGAGGAACAGGAGAAGTAAGATCTACGCTGCTTTTGATAGATGAAATAGAAACTAGCCTTACCCTGGTTCTCGAAAAAATTAAGACAAAGAAATTGATTCTGAAAGTTCATCCGTTTATTGAGGCCTATCTGAATAAAGGTCTTATATCAACCCGCGTGAAGTGGAATCTAAGATACAGAATATGCCTCAAAGTGATTGCCATACCCTCATATCACCTTCTGGAATATCATTTCTTCGACAGATATGAAAATGAAATAGATGTCACATAACCGATGAACATTTTTGCTTGAAATCTGTTTGACAGTTATTTGCATCACTTTAATTCCTTTATCGTACATTTGTGAATGTCATACTATTTTGATCTGATATATGAAAAAATTCTATTCGTTATTATTGTTATTCTTCCTGGTTTTCTCAAACACAAACGCCCAGGTTCACGACCCCGTTAAGTGGAGTTTCGGGTTTGAAAAAAAGAATGGCAACAGATATGAGATAATATTTAAAGCATCAATAGAAAAGGGCTCCCACATATATTCAATGAATGTGCCACCCGATGGACCTGTACCAACAACCATCAGCTTTGATCCATCATCCCTGTATTCTCTCGAAGGTAAACCTTTTGAGGTCACTGAACCTGTTGAAAAGTTCGATGAGGCTTTCGGTTTTAAAATAAAAACATTCAGCGACAGTGCTGAATTTCGGCAGGTGATCGTATCTTCCGAAAGTAATTTTACAGTAAAAGGAACTATCACTTATATGTCGTGCACCGATGCGGTGTGCCTGCCCCCGAACGACATCGAATTTACAGTCTCAGTCGGTGAGGCCGGGTCAGAAAATACTGAAACGGTAGCCCCTTCTGATATTGAACCAGGGAAAAAAGGAATCTTCGGTTTTTTTATTGCTTCTTTTCTGCTCGGGCTGGTTGGTCTTCTCACTCCCTGCGTCTATCCGATGATACCAATGACGGTTGCATTCTTTACCAGGGAGAAAGATAACAGGCGGGGAGCAGTTCTTAATGCATTGATTTTCGGATTGTCAATAGTTATTATATACACTCTGCCCGGACTTATTATCACACTTACCGGAGCAGGGGCAGGATTTGCAGGAGAATTGAGCACACACTGGATACCCAACATAGTGTTCTTTATTTTGTTTGTTGTTTTTGCTGTATCTTTTTTTGGTGCCTTTGAAATAATATTGCCAAACAGATGGGTCAGCAGTGCCGATTCAAAGGTTGATAGGGGTGGACTGTTAGCCTCATTTTTCCTGGCACTGACAACAGTTATAGTATCTTTTTCATGTACCGGTCCGATTGCAGGAAGTCTTCTGGTCGAAGCAGCATCGGGCGATATTATAAGACCCACAATAGGTATGTTTGCATTCGGACTGGCATTTTCAATCCCATTTACACTGTTTGCACTTTTCCCTTCAGTAATGAGCAAGCTACCCAAATCAGGTGCCTGGCTTAATTCAGTGAAAGTTGTTCTTGCCTTTCTGATGCTGGCATTCAGTATGAAATTCCTTTCAACTATCGACAGCGTATACGAACTCAACATTATTTCCAGAGAAATCTTCCTGGCTGTCTGGATAGTTATCTTTTCACTGACCGGGCTTTACCTTATGGGTAAAATAAGGTTTCCGCACGATTCGGAAGTTAAACATATAGGTGTTTTCAGACTTTTTCTGCTAATTGTGGTCTTTTCGTTCGTATTATATATGATACCGGGATTATTCGGTGCCGAACTTAAAGGACTATCTCCGCTTCTGCCTGCCAGAAAATCAGTATCATCTTTTAGCCCGGTACAATATCAGGGGTATAATTCTGAATTGAAGAGTGTTACTACCACAGACTTAAACATGAGCTGTTCGCAGCCAAAATATGCCGACAGGTTTCAGTTGCCGTATGGTCTGACAGGTTATTTTGAGTACAACCAGGGTCTTATGTGTGCAAAGGAGAAGGGGAGTCCTGTATTAATTGATTTTAAAGGTCATGCATGTGCCAATTGTAAGTTGATGGAAGCTAAAGTATGGTCGGATCCCCGTGTGCAGGAACGCCTCAGAAAATTCGTGATAATAGCATTGTATACTGATGACCGGACCCAGCTTCCTGAAGATGAATGGATTACTTCGAGTGTTGATGGAAAAGTCAAAAAGACAATTGGTAAAATAAATGAAGACATTGAGATAATGAAGTTTAAAACAAATGCTATCCCTCTTTATGTGATTACCGATTATAACGGGAATCCTCTTGTAAAACCTGTGGCAACCACGCTTAAAGTTGAGGAATATATTGAATGGCTCGATGAAGGTCTGAGGCGTGCAGGAGTTAATTGATTAAATTCTGTCAGAACATATAGGAGACAGAAATACCAAGGTCGGCAGGCATTAGCCTGAAAAATGAGGGTAATCCCACTTCAAAAAACGGTTTAATATTCAAACTAACGGCAAGGGGCATATCCCTGAAACGGTATTCAAGGGTTCCCCATACATCGATACCTATAACCGGACATAGTCTCTCAGTTGTGTAGTAATAATCTTTCTTTTCATAAACAGTCACATATTCTGTAATAAATCCGGCATGAGCTCCATAACCCCATCCTGCAAAAAGGTCAGGGATAATTTCTGATAGGGCATTATCATAGAAGATTTTCATACCTGTAAGTTGAAGTCCGTTGGTTCGGAATGACAGTAGGGCCATTACGCCTGCATCGGCATTTCCAGATGGGCTGGCGCTCTGGAAAAATAAGCCTCCCGTGTAGCCAGCCCTGAGCCCTGCCTGACGAAAAACCCCCTGACCCTGAAGAGAGTAAAAACTGCAGATAAGCAATAGAATCTTTATCCAAACTGCTTTTCTCATCTGAAACATGTGTTTAGAGTGAAAATAATTTTTATAATGACAATATTTTTTTTCAGGAGTTGCACAATTTTAAAAATTATCTGATTAAAATGCTTCCTCTGGTGGTATTTATCTTTACAATTCTGCTGCCGGGATTTCTCCCGACAGTGCCCGTGTGAATGTATTCTCTTTTCTCTTCATTTAGTACCTCCCTTTTAATGTCTGTATTACCGGAAGGGAGTATTACAGACGTGCCGGTATTCCTTATTTCCAGACTATATGATGCCGAAGGCTCGAAATTAAGTGTAAGGTCGTTGTAACTTGAAGTGAAATTTATCGTTCTGAAGCTATTTTCGATCAGATCAAAATATGTATCGCCGTATCTTGCCGACAGGTCAGCGTCAGCCAGCAGTCGGTTTACGCGAAGCTGGGTGAAATAGGAATCACCGGTCAGGGTGGTTGCTGTTCCAATATAAAATTTATCTCTTCTCGATTCAACCAGAAGGGTTTTAACCTGTTTTATGTCATATCTCGATGAAATCGATTTCACCCTGATATGATCCGATTCATCAATAATGAATTCTGAAAAGGAACCGTCGATGTTGCACTCGCCGGCATTTTTGATAACAACATTGCCAAATGATACTTTAAGCTGGGAGATTTTACTGAGAGTGTTTGCTTTCAATGAACCATTTGACAGTAAAATATTTATATCGCTGCTGTTCTGGTCTATATAAATATCTCCGTATCTGTTTTCAATTCTCAGATTCATATATGGTGGAGCCTGTATATAATAATTTATCTGAACTTTTGAGTCGTAAGGAATAAGTTTGTTTGTCATTCCCTTGAAATTTTCGAGTAACATGTTTAATGACTGCTCGAATGCAGTTTGTGCGCGTATAAAATATTTTGTTGAGGAGATTTCAATGTTTATTCCTTTGATCATTTTATCAGTTCTTTCCTGGTTTGGTGCCCGGGCCTCTATTTCTGCCCTGATAGAAACAGAATCTTTCTTCCATACTGTTACCTCTACCGTTCCGTATTTATTATTTATTTCAAGGGTTGTCTCCCTTGTAACCGGTTCTTTTCGTTCAAATATTCTTTTCTGGGTAAATTGTGCACCTGAATTAACTGTTGTACCGATGCACAGAAGTGTCAGGAGCAGTTTATTAAAGACGCTGGTCTCTATCATTCTCATTTTCTTTTTCGTTTTCTTTCAATATATCAAGCATTTCCTCAAGAATCATAACCCTTGTCCGGTAATTCTGTATCAGGGCTTCTATTACTTCGCTGTTGGCAACTCTGTCTTTCAGGTCTTTTTTAATGTCATTCATTATACTGTCAAGCCGTTCCATGTCGGCATTAAGTTCTTTCCGGAGTTCCGGCCGGGTATTAAGCAGGGGCTCTGCTGTGTTAAAGAGTTCATTAAAGCGGACAGAATAAAAAACTATAGTCTCGTTAAGTTCTCTGGCAGAAGGGCTGCCTGTAAGTGATTTTTCGGGTTTTGCAACAAAGTAAAGCACTGAAAGTCCGGTTATTAGCACAGCAACAGCTGCAGCGACCCGCCAATAAAATGTACGAACTCCTGTTTCACTTCTGATCTTTCTCCACACCGACCCGCGTGGAGTGTAAATGTCAAATTTGTCACGGTTCTCTTTTATAAATTTTTCCAGTTTATCCATACATCCTGTTTTTTAAAAGGTCTTTGAGTTTTGCCCTGGCTCTGGAATACTGAGATTTTGAAGTTGATTCTGTTATTCCGAGTATCTGGGCTATTTCTTCATGGTCGTATCCTTCAAGCAGGTACAGAGTTAGGACTATCCTGTACCCGTCGGGAAGCATTTCAATACATTTATGCACTGCTGAAACATCATATTCAGTTTCGCCTTCATCATAATTGTCTTCCATTACTTCAGGCAGGGTTTCAGGGAAAACCAGTGCAAGCTTCTTTTTCCTCAGATGATTTATGCTTTTATTGATGAGTATCCTCTTAAGCCATCCTCCGAAGGTCGACTCGAACCTGAAAGAGTTGAGGTTCCTGAAGCACTCAATAAAAGTTTCCTGGAGGATGTCCTCGGCATCTTCCCTGCTGTTTGTCATTCGATATGCAAGGTTATACATAGCCTTTGAATATTGCCTGTAAAGCCTGTATTGAGCCCTGTGGTTGCCTTTTTTGCATTCTTCAAGAAGAAAAGCAACCGTTTCCGGCTCTCTATCATCAGCATTTCTGATCATAATTTCTTAATACAATGACAAATTTTCAAAGGCGAGGTTGCAATTTAGACGGTGAATATCAGAAAATATTTGTTATAAAATTCAGAGTTTCGACTTTATTTTACAGGGTTAAATTTAACAGAGAGACTCTGTTAGTCAAAAATTTTTAACCGTTCATCAACAGTTTTCAGCTGTTTATGAAAATCCTGCATAAAAAATTGACTTTTGTTTTTTTAATATCTATATTTACATAAATCTAAAACCGGAATGCATGAAAAGGTTAATTTTTCTGCTGATATCAATTAATCTTGTTTTTTCTGCAGTAGCCCAGGTGAAACAGGAAGTAATTGCCAGTGCAGGTGGATACAACAAGAGTTCAGATAATACTATTTCTATAAGCTGGACTCTTGGAGAAACAATCGTGCCTACATATGTTTCTCAGGATGGCTCACTGATACTCACACATGGTTTTCAGCAAAAGTTGATTATAACATCTATTGAGGAGAATATCGAGGTACCGGTAACTGTTACAGTTTATCCAAACCCGACCAGTGAGCTGTTGAATATCAAGTTTGAGGCACCTGTTGATAAACTTATTCAGGTTCAGATTATGGATGGACAGGGGAGAATTGTAATAAATGACAGAATTGAAGTGTCAGTTATCCAGAAAATGATCAACCTGGAGGATTTGTCACCGGGCGTTTATTTCATGAGACTTGTTAAAGGTACACTTATCAATGTGTACAAAATTGTTAAGCTCTAATTGTTGGTTACCAGTCAGTTATAATTGCGGAAAGAAAAATATTTTCCAGGTAGTGTAATTTAATTTTAACTATAATCAAGAAAGGGGCTATCTAAAAAGCCTCTTTTTTGTTTTTCAACCCTGAATCCCTGTCTTTACTATTGAATTTCGGAGTTCCGCTTTGCGGGATAAATCCAACGGAGATCCCGATAGCGAAGCGTATCGGGATCAATTGAAGTACTATCGAATTACAATTGATTGAAACGCTGAGCGGAGCAAAGCGCAAATGATCTTAAAAATTGGCACGCGGATGATGCGGATTCCGGCTTCCCCGGAAACGCAGATTTACACGGATAAAAACCAATTGCGCCGGGAACTAAGGTTTCGTTTTCAATTGAACATCTCGTCCCGGCACCAAAAATTGTTTGAATCATTTGCTACTGATACTAACATTTTTGACAGTCCTTTTTATTTTTCATTATTTTCCTCATTTCTGTTACAAATTTCAATTAAAATATCGGTTGATTTACAAGATTTTTAAGATTTTTACCTGCTCATTTTATTTAATGAATAAATGAAGTTTTTTAAGTTTTTTTAAGTTTTTTGTTATGTTTAATGCGATAATTTTAAGGTAATTAATAAAAGGTTTATTCTGTGGGATTGCGAAGTATACACAGGCTAATTTTAACTGTGATGAAACTGGGTTATATAATCCTCTTTCTGATTGTTTTAACTGGTTGTACTGATAGTAAAAAACAGCTTATCAGGAAGGCTGAAAAGATTCATAAGTCTATACTTACAATTGACACGCACTGTGACACTCCGATTAATCTGATGAGGCCAGATTTTGATCCCGGTAAAAGGAATGATATAGGGTGTGTTGATTTTCCAAGGATGAAGGAAGGAGGACTGGATGCGGAGTTTTTTGCAGTGTTTATCGGGCAGGGTCCTCGCGACGATTCATCATATATCAAGGCACATAACAGGGCACTCAGCATTTTTGAAGCTATTTATAAAAGTGTGAAGAATAATTCAGAGATGGCTGAAGTTGCTTTTTCTTCTGATGATGCTTACCGGATCAAAAAGGAAAATAAAATTGCGGTATTTATTGGAGTTGAAAATGGCTATCCGGTTGGAAAAGATATTTCGAGAATCAGGCAATATTATGAACTGGGAGCCAGATATATAACTCTATGTCATTCAAAGAATAATGATATCTGTGATTCTTCCACCGATCCGGCCGGGCCCGAACATAACGGCCTTTCCCTATTCGGAGAGGAAGTCGTAAAAGAAATGAACAGACTTGGGATGCTGGTTGATGTTTCCCACATATCGGATGAAGCATTTTATGATGTTTTGAAAGTAACTAAAGTGCCGGTAATAGCATCTCATTCATCCTGCAGGGCACTGTGTGAAAATCCAAGGAACCTGAGTGACGACATGTTACTGGCTCTTAAAGATAATGGGGGAGTGATTCAGATATGTATACTCAGTAATTATCTTAAACCGCCTGAAGCAAATCCGGAACTTGATTCGGCAATAAATGTTATAAGGAGGAAATATGGGGATCCTTCGCAACTTGATGAAAAACAGAAAGCTCAATTGTTTAATGAAATAAGAGCGGCGAGGAAAAAGTACGAGAAACTGGCAACTGTTAAAGATGCCGTAAATCACATTGACCATGTAGTTCAGGTTATAGGTATTGACCATGTTGGAATTGGGACAGATTTTGATGGAGGGGGAGGAGTTGAAGGGTGCAGAAGCGTTGCAGAAATGAAAAACATAACAGTTGAACTTTTAAGAAGAGGTTATTCAAAAAAAGATATAGAAAAGATCTGGAGCGGGAATTTTATGAGGGTGCTCCGCAAAGCAGAGGAATATGCTGGAAGACGATAACTCTTTGTCTGGTTAAGGAATTTTTACCAGGAAGCCGTGTCTGAATTAAAGAGTCTGTCAATTTCCCTTCTTTCTTTTTTTGTAGGCCGACCTGTGCCTTTAGGCCTTTTTCCGTGGGGAGTCTGTTTTACTGAATATATTTTTACCTTTTCATCTTCGGGGGTAAGGTCGGTAACATAAAGATTTACGTTCTTTGCCGGAACCCGGTTAGCAGTAAGACCAATTACTTCATATGTATATGTTACCGGAAGTTTTTTCACCGTTATGATGTCTTTTATGGAAACAGTTCTGGATGGTTTGGCAGGGATGCTATTTACGAAGATTCTCCCTTTTTTACAGGCATCTGCTGCAGCTGAACGTGATTTGAATACTCTTACTGCCCAGAGGAACTTGTCGATTCTTATCCCTTCAGGTGAGCTCATGGTGTTGTTTTCAATAACATTATCACACTGAACCCTTATTATCCCGGCTGACATCTTCTGACGGCTTTTGCCGGGAGCGGGGTGTGTTGTATTTTGTCATTGTTATTTCAAGTCCGGCAGTAACGAATGATTTTATCATTTCCGTTACATATGGGATTTTCTCCTTTAGAATCTCTTTCTCTTCAGGTGTCCATGGGCTCAGTACATAATCTTTCTGCCTTCCTTTTGCGAATTCATTTCCAATACCGAATCTTATTCTTGCATATTCATTTGTTCCCAGTACTGACGTTATGTGTGCCAGTCCATTATGTCCGCCATCACTTCCTTTCGGACGCATTCTGATAGTTCCCAGAGGCAGTGCTACGTCGTCGACTATTACAAGAAGGTTTTCTAGATCGATTTTTTCTTTTTTCAACCAGTAGTTTACTGCATTGCCACTGAGGTTCATGTAAGTTGAAGGTTTAAGCAGGACCAGTTGTCTTCCTCTGTAATTCAGGTAGGCAATAAAACCATACCTTTTGTCGGCAAAATTAATGTTGAAATCATTTGCGATAGCATCAAGTACAAGGAATCCGACATTATGGCTGGTATCTTTATACTCTTCGCAAATATTCCCGAGTCCAGATATCAGATATTTCAAGTTATGTAGAGAATTGTCTGAGGAGTGGTATTATTTTTTCTCTTAAGCAGTTTTTTCAGCGGCTTTTTCACCACCTTTTTCAGCAGGTTTCTCACCGGCTTTTTCAGCTGTTCCCGCAGCAGCAGCTGCTTCAGCTGTTTCAGCCACTTCGGCTTTCTGGGCTACCCTTGATGTAACTATATTTACAACCGCAACGTTTTTCGGTTCAAGAATCTCAACATCAGGTATAGAGATATCTCCAACCTTGATAGAATCATGTATTTTCAGGTCGGTGATATCAACTGTAATATGGTCAGGAATATTTTTTACCAGAGACTTAACAGTAAGATACCTTTTGTTGATTCTCAGTTTACCGCCTGCCTTAACGCCCACCGAGTCGCCAGTAACCCTAACAGGCAGTGATACTGTTACTGGTTTATCTTCTGAAACTTCAATGAAATCGGCGTGAATGACCCTGTCGGTAACCGGATGGAACTGGATATCTTTCAGCAGAGTATTATACTGCTTTCCGTTCAGGTTAAGATTTACAAGATGAACATCTTCGGTATAAATCAGTTTGAGGAAGCTGTTTTCGTGTGTGTAAAAATGAATATTTTCTTTTCCTCCGTACAATACACAGGGGACATTGTTTGACTTTCTGAGTCTGACAGCATCCTTCTTCCCCAGTTCTTTCCTTAAAGTACCTGTTATCTGTAAAGTTTTCATTGTATTAATTATTGTTGTGCTACTCAATTCCGCAGGGCGGAATCCCATTACACGTTAATAAATTTCTTTCAAAATTGGCTGCAAATATATTACAAATCGGTTAAAATACAAAATTGGTACTTATTGACTGGTTTGTTGTGACTGCAAAGATTGTATTGGCAAGAATTTTTGCTATGGAGAGCACTTTTATTTTTGGAGAATTTGTTTTTACGGGCAATGAATCTGTTACTACAAGTTCTTCAATAGGAGAGTTATTTATTCTTTCCACTGCATTTCCTGACAGAACAGGGTGTGTTGCAAAAGCCCTGATACTTTTTGCGCCCCGTTCTTTCATCATCTGTGCGGCAAGGACCATTGAACTTCCGGTATCGACCATATCATCTATCATTACGATGTTTTTGCCCTCAACCTCACCGATAATGGACATTTCTTCCACCACATTAGGCTTTTTTCTCAGTTTGTAGCACAGTACAAGGTCGGCTTGAAGGTGGCGGGCATATGCATTAGCTCTTTTGGAACCACCCATATCAGGTGCTGCTACGGCAAGATGGTCGAGTTTAAGTCCTTCTATATATGGTGCAAAGATGGCTGAGCCGAAGAGGTGGTCGACAGGGACATTAAAGAAACCCTGTATCTGATCGGCATGCAGATCCATTGTAATTATCCGGTCGACACCTGCAGCACTAAGGAGGTCGGCAGAAAGTTTTGAACCTATTGAAACTCTCGGTCGATCTTTTCTGTCCTGCCTTGCAAAGCCATAATATGGGATTACTGCAATTACCTTGTATGCTGATGCTCTCTTTGCAGCATCAATCATAAGCAGCAGTTCGAGAAGGTTTTCTGCCGGCGGATTGGTTGACTGTACAATGAATACAAGACACCCTCTAACCGATTCATCGTAGCATGGCTGAAATTCACCATCACTAAAAACTGTGACTGAACTTTTTCCGAGTTCAACTCCAAGTTCGGAAGCGATATTTTCTGCAAGTGCTCTTGATGCCCTGCAGGCAAAAATTTTCATTGGTGCTTTGCCAAACATATATATAGTTATTTTTGTTCAGGGATTACTGACGTTACAAAAGTATAAAATCCAGCAGAATTCATTTACTTTTATTAAAATTGTTGATAGATTCTTCTATAAAGTTCAGTATCTCTTCTTTTCCGGCTTTAGTCACAGCTGAGGAGACAAATTCAGGAGGTAATTCTTCCCATTTTTCTAACATCACCCTGTTGTAGTTGTCAATATTTCTTTTTACCCGTTCGCGGGAGATCTTATCCGATTTTGTAAAAACCATGGCAAAAGGTACTTTGTTGACGCCCAGCATCTCCATAAACCTCAGATCTGTTTCCTGAGGTTCTATCCTCACATCAATTAGAACAAAAAGCGAGACCAGGGTTTCGCGCTTCAGTATATAATTGCCAGTTTCCTGCAGCCATTTCTTTCTCTCATTGTAAGGCATCTTTGAATAGCCATAACCGGGAAGGTCTACAAGAAACCACTCGTTGTTCACCAGAAAATGATTTATAGTCCTTGTCTTACCGGGTGTCTGAGATATTTTTGCCAGTTTCCTGTTCCCTGCCAGCATATTGATGAGCGATGATTTGCCCACATTGGAACGTCCTATGAATGCAAATTCAGGTTTACTGGCAGGCGGACATTTAGAAAGGCTGCTACTTGCAGAAAAAAATTTTACTGTCCGAATTACCATACCGAATAATATTTTTCTTATTTGACCACCTTCTCTTTATCAACGAAGGTCGTTATAAGGTAAGTCAATCTTTTTGTTAACCAGCAGCTTGTTTCCAAGTGGTGTTGTTATTTCGGCAATTATCTCCACGTAATTTTCACCCTGTACCCCGCTTTTTTTCAGTGTTAATACACCTGTATAGTCAGAATCATTGATCTTTACCAGTTTGCCGGGGTCAAAAAGGCCGTTAATATAACCACCCCTGTAGAAATTGACTTTTACATCTTTCTTTGAAAGGCTAAACAATATTTTATAGGTGCCATTTTTACCATAGTTGTCTTCGGTCTTTATCACAACTTCAGGATAGTCGGTTATCTTTTTGCCGTCGCTTGTAAACTCCTCAAGGTAAGGTTTTCTCAGTCCATTTTCAAATTCAAGTTTTGCCCTTATTCTTCCCGATTTGTAATACTGGATCTGTACCCCGTGCATGGTGTCTCTATTGTAGGGTGTTTTACGGAAAACTCTACCATCCTCGTAGTACCATACTGCTGTGTCTTCCCTCATACCGTTCTGATACCAGAAAGTCTGACGCAGCTTACCTGATGGATAATAATAAGTCTTCATCAGTCCGTGCCTGACTCCGTTTTTGAATTCAACCTCATATGCGAGAAAATTACCGCTGTAGTATTGCTTAATACCTGTATAACCAGTATCAGGAACAGAAACCTCTTCCTGTGCTTCTTTCTCTGCCTGTTTTTGCTGGCTTTTTTTCAGGCATCCAGTGAAATAAATCACACTCAGAAAAGCCAGAATAAGAAAAGAGATCTTTTTCATGATTCGTTGATTTTTGGGGATTTAATAAAAACCTCAAGTACCACTGCTTCCGGCTGTGCTTCAAGAATTACATCAGTAATGACCGCCGGAACCAGTAACGTTTCTCCTTTCACTGCCGTCTCGGTACCTGAACCAAAATGTACGGAAAATTTTCCTTCTGTGCAAATATAAATTACAAATGAATCAATAAGATTGTAGTCTTTTCGTAATACTCCTGTGAGATGAATAATATTTGTTACAAAATAATCGCATGTAACAAGGTTTACAGTTTTGTCTGGTACCGGTTCTTTTCTTATAAGTGCAGAGCCGGTGGCGTTGTAATCTATAGCATCAATTGCATATTCAACATGCAGTTCCCTGGGTTTGCCATCCTGCCCTGTCCTGTTCCAGTCGAAAATTCTGTAGGTGATATCAGAAGTCTGCTGTATTTCTACTAGTGTTATGCCGCCTCCAATTGCATGTACCCTCCCTGCAGGTGTAAAAAAGACATCTCCTGGCTGTGGATATTCTATATTCAGAAGTTCAGGCAGCCTGTCAGCGTAAATGGCTTCTCTGAGTTTCTCTTCGGTAAGTGGTTCTTTAAAACCTGTGTATATTTTTGATCCAGGAAGGGCTTTAAGAATATACCACATCTCAGTTTTTCCGTATGCATTGTGCTTGTCTTTTGCAATCCTGTCGTCGGGATGAACCTGAACGGACAGGTCGGAAGAAGCTTCGATGAATTTAATCAGCAACGGAAACTCGATTCCAAACTTTTCGTAAACGGCTTCACCGGTGATATCGCTCATGTAGACTTCTATTATTTCTTCAATGTCGTTTCCGGCAAGGAAGCCATTGGATACTACCGAAAGATGATCAGCTACAGCAGAAATCTCCCAACTTTCTCCAATAAGCTTTGATGGGTCTGCTTTCTTTCCATATTCAAGTACCAGCGAGTTACCTCCCCATACTTTTTCTTTCAGAATTGGCTCAAATTTAAGAGGATATAGTTCGTGCATGAATTCTGTTCAGAATTAATTTTTTAGTTATGTAATTTATTATCAATCAATTAAAATAAATAAATCAATTAAACATAAATAGATCCTGTTCAATCTTTCTTCTTGAAAGAGGACAGATTTACCTGTACCTTTTCATTATTTTCATCTTATTTTCTTTTTATTTTTGATCGATCAAATATCAGGCAAAAATAGAAAAATTATGTTAATAGTTGGGATTGCAGGAGGAACAGGTTCTGGAAAAACGACAGTTGTCAACAAGATAGTTAACGAGTTTTCAAACGGTGAAGTTGTTGTACTGCCGCAGGATGCATATTACAGGGATAACAGCCACATCCCGTTTGAAGAAAGGCAGAAGATAAACTTTGACCATCCCGATTCTGTTGAGTTCCCTTTGCTTATTGAGCATATCAGAAAGTTGAAGTCGGGGCAAAAGATCAATATGCCTGTTTATTCATATATAACATGCTTGAGGTCGAAGGAGACCATTGAGGTCGCTCCTGCAAGGGTAATTATTGTTGAAGGCATTCTTATACTCGTTGATGCTGAACTGAGGCAGTTATTTGACATTAAGGTGTTTGTCGATGCTGATGCTGATGACAGGCTGGGAAGGGTAATTATAAGGGATATTGCTGAGAGGGGAAGGTCGGTGATGCAGGTACTGGAGAGGTATCATGAAACTGTCAAGCCATCGCATCTGCAGTTTATTGAACCATCAAAAAGGTATGCAGATATCATAATCCCCGGGGGTGGTGAGAACAATATTGGAATAGGAGTATTGATTTCAATGATACGTCAACATTTACAGAAAGAAGCCATAAAATGAGTATGCTTGAAAATATAAAACTCGAAAATGTTCTGTTTCTCGATATCGAAACAGTTCCTGCTGCTGCTTCCTTTGATGAGCTGACTCCTTTGATGCAGGTGCTCTGGGACAGGAAGTCTGCCGGATTCAGAACCCCTGAACAGAGTGCGGCTGATGTATATCAGCGCGCAGGAATATATGCTGAATTCGGGAAAATAATATGTATTTCGGTAGGTCTGATAAAAGAGAGAGAACCTTTCAGTTTCAGGCTCAAATCATTTTTCGGTGATGATGAAAAGACCATACTTGAAGATTTTGCATCAATGCTCAGAAAATTTTCTGCTGGCAGGGACATAGTGCTTTGCGCACATAACGGCAAAGAGTTTGATTACCCGTATATTGCAAGAAGGATGATAGTGAACAATATACCCCTGCCCGACATACTCGATAATGCAGGCAAGAAGCCGTGGGAGGTTAAACTGCTCGATACAATGGAACTGTGGAAATTTGGAGATCATAAGAATTATACTTCTCTTGAAGTTCTTGCAGCTATTCTTGGCATTGCTTCACCTAAGGAAGGAATTGACGGCAGCATGGTGGCTGACGTTTACTGGAAGGAACATGATCTTCAGCGTATAGTCAGATACTGTGAAAAAGACGTCTTATGTGTTGCGCAGATACTGCTGAGGTTTATGAATGAGCCCCCGATAAATCAGGACAAAATTGAATCAGTTACCGTAATCTAAGCAGGAAGGAAGATTCTGGCAGGTAGGGTGAAAAATTATTCAACCAGAAGGCGTTTATACATCTGAATTGTATTTTCAAGTCCGTAATAGAGTGCGTCGGAAATCAGGGCATGGCCTATAGATACTTCTGCAAGGTACGGGATGTTTTCTGAAAGATATCTGAGGTTATCCAGATTCAGGTCGTGGCCTGCATTGATTCCCAATCCCAGTGTTCTGGCTGTTTCAGCGGCTTTAATATAAGGTGCTATTGCCTTTTCGCGGTTTGCAGGGTAATTTCTTGCATAGGGTTCTGTATACAATTCAATCCTGTCGGTTCCGGTTTTAGCAGCATATTCAATATTCTCAGGATTGGGATCAACAAAAATGGAAGCACGGATACCTGCATCCTTCAGTCTTGAAACTATATCTTTCAGGAACAGAAAGCTGGCTTTTGTGTCCCACCCGGCATTTGATGTAATGGCACCTGGAGGATCGGGCACAAGGGTCACCTGGTCGGGCTTTACTGATAGAACAAGATTCATAAATTTCTCTGAAGGGTATCCTTCTATATTGAATTCAGTTGTGATAATGGGTTTTATTTCATATACATCGGAGTAACGGATATGTCTCTCATCAGGCCGGGGGTGGACAGTTATTCCGTCGGCACCAAACTCCTGGCACTTTATCGCTGCAAATTTTACATCAGGAATGTTGCCGCCTCTGGCATTTCGAAGAGTAGCTATTTTATTGATATTTACACTTAATTTTGTCATATGTGCCGCATAAGATGAAATAATTATATGACAAAAATATAATAAGTAAGCGTTTTTTTCGCTATTTTAGGAGAAAATTAGAAGGCAAAACTTAAAGATGCTTGCAAAGGATCTCATATCAGAAACTGTTCCTGCTTTAAAAACTTCAGATACAGGGCAGACAGCCCTGAACTGGATGGAAGTCTTCAGAATTTCCCATCTTCCCATTGTAAACAACCAGGATTTTCTAGGTCTTATTTCTGATGCAGACATATATGATTTAAATCAGCCTGATGAACCCATAGGGAATCATAAGCTTACCCTGCTGAAGCCTTATGTAACAATGGAGCAGCATATTTTTGAGGTTATTGCTCTTGCTGCGAAGCTCAAACTTACTGTGATTCCCGTTCTTGATGAAAACGGCCATTACAGGGGAGTTATTACTGCAAATGATCTTATTCAGCATGTTGCTAAGTTTTCGTCGATGGATCAGCCGGGAGGCATAATTGTACTTGAGATGGCTGAAAGAGATTATTCACTGACCCAGATTGCACATATAGCTGAAAGTAACAATCTTAAGATACTCAGCATGTTTATTACGTCATCTCCTGACTCAATAAGACTTGAGGTTACTCTCAAGCTCAATTCCAATGACCTGACTTCGGCTATCAGAACCTATGAGAGATACGGGTATGAAGTCAAAAAATGGGTTTCAACCGATGATATGCTTGACAGATTTTATGCTGAACGGCTCGATATGCTGATAAAGTATATGAATATCTGATGCTTCTATGTTAAAAAGGGTAGCAATATTCAGTTCAAGGGTTAATGAACGGACTGTAAGGGTGGTAAATCACCTGATTGAAGAATTCTGCAGAAAGAACATCAGAATTTATCTTTACGACAAAACGGGAGAATTAAAGAAATGCCACGATGATTATTCAGTGGAAGTAATAGTGGATGCAGCAGAACTTAAGGAGAAGCCGGAACTTATATTGAGTGTGGGGGGAGACGGGACATTTCTTGAGACCATGATGCTGGTTAAAGATCTTGAGGTACCTATTGCAGGAATCAATACAGGACGACTCGGTTTTCTGGCCAATATATCTGAAGAAGAAGTGTGTCATTCCCTGGAATTTATATATAATGGCGATTTTGAAATTGTTGAAAGGTCTCTTCTGGAAATAACAGAACCCGCAGGTAAATTCGGAGGGTATGATCCGGTAGCACTCAATGAAGTAACAGTGCAGAAGTCGGGGTTGAGCATGATAACTATCAATGTTTACGTTGATGGTGTTTATCTCAATACATACAGAGCTGATGGTTTGATTGTATCTACTGCCACGGGTTCCACAGCTTATAACCTTAGTGCCGGTGGGCCTATTCTGCAGCCAGGAGATGACAGCATTATAATTTCGCCCCTTTCAGCACATAATCTCACTATCAGGCCAATCGTTCTTCCGGGTACCAGCACGTTGAGAATGAATATTGAAGGCAGAAGTACCGGGTATCTTGCCACCTGCGACTTCCGTTCTGAAAAAATGCCCTTCAGCCAAGAGATTCAGATAAGACAGTTTTCAAAAAAGCTGAAAACAGTAATGCTCAGAGGCAGGGATTTTTACAGTACCCTGAGGGACAAACTTATGTGGGGTGCCGATAAAAGAAACTGATAAACAGAAATATAATGCTGTTTTAAAATGTACCAGATGTTTCTATATTTGTATTTCAATGTTTTATTCATAAAGTTATGAAAAGGATATTCATTGTTATATGTATCCTGTGTTTTCTGGGAGGCTCCATTTATGGGCAGCTCTGGAAAACAAAGAGGTATGAAGCTGTGGCAGGAATTGGTACTACCAGCTTTTTCGGAGACATAGGAGGTTTTTCACAAACAGAAAATATACTTGGATTAAAGGATTTTAGTTTTTTGCAGACCAGATTTAATATAGGCGGGAGTCTGCGCTACAGAATAACCCAGAATTTCAGTACGAGGTTGAGTCTCTACTCGGGGATGTTTCATGCAACTGACAGGAGAGGTTCCAACGAGGAGAGGGAGATGGCTGCAAATACAACTTTCTTTGAACCAGACCTGATAGCTGAATTCTGTTTTATAAAAAGCCAGATGGAAAACAGTTACCTTTTCTCAAAGGGAAGGAGGACAAAATTTGGGAGTATTATTTCATCTCTTGACTTATATGCGTTCGGAGGCATTGGAGGATTGGCTTACAGCGTTAAAGGGAATGAAGAACTTGTTGCGCATGGGATGAAAAGTGGAGGTTTCACAGCAGTTATACCAGCTGGTATAGGAGTAAACCTTCTTATTACACCTGATTACAACTTTGGATTAGAACTGGGAGGCAGATATTCTTTCTCTGATTACCTCGACGGATATACATCACAATATTCTCGTGCGAATGACGTTTACTATTTTTTTAATGTAATATTTACATACAAACTTTTGACAGGGAGAAATGGGTTACCAGCATTTTTAAGCGGGAGAAGATTCTGAAAAGGGATACGTCTTTTGATGAAAAAAATACTTTTTTTAAACTTATTTTTGCTGCTTACCGTTGTTATGTACGGGCAGAGAAGTGCTGATTACGGGGTAACGGGTGGTGTAACTTCATATATAGGGGATATTAATCCTGGAAGGCTTCTTTATTCGGTTCAGCCTGCTGCAGGGGTTTTCTACAGGTATAACCTTCATCCCCGGCAGGCTTTCAGATTAAATCTGATGGCAGGAGGTCTCTCAGGTAATGATCTGGATTTCAATAACAGTTTTCAGCAGACACGTGCCAGTTCCTTTTCAGGGGTTATAGGTGAATGGAGTGTGGTGTTTGAGTTTAATTTCTTTCCTTACAGCACACAGGGGAGGAGATGGAATTCTTCTCCTTATCTTGCAGCCGGAGCAGGCATTGCCTTTATAAATACGTCAGTTTTTACTTATACTCCCGTCCTTCCTTTTTCGTTCGGATACAAGTTAAATATTTACAGAAATCTAGGAGTTGAGATCGAATATGGTTTTCGTAAAAGTTTTTATGATAACTTTGACGGCTTAACTGACAACATTGATCCGGACGACCATGGATGGTATCATAATAACGACTGGTATACGTATACGGGGGTTTCGTTTACGTGGAAAATATACAATAAACTTGCAGGTTGTCCGGTTTATGATGATGTAAAAAATAACAAAAAGAAAAAGCATTAGGATGTCGCTCAGGGAGCAGATAGATATTAAAAAACTTCCGTTGCACGTTGCCATAATTATGGACGGAAACGGAAGATGGGCAAAGCAGAGGGGCCTCGAGAGGAATATTGGACATCAGGAGGGGGCAAAAGCTGTAAGGGAGGTAATAGAGTGTGCTGCAGAACTGGGTCTGAAATATCTTACCCTTTATACTTTTTCTAAAGAAAACTGGAGCCGACCCGATAAAGAAGTGGCTGCATTGATGGATCTTATGGCGCAGGCATTAAATAATGAAACCGAAAACCTTGTTAAAAACAATATCAGGCTCAGGGTAATTGGAGATATCGACAGGCTTGATACCAACATAAGAAAAAAACTTCTAGAAACTGTGGAACTTACCTCCAAACTGGATGGACTTAACCTGATTGTCGCTCTGAGTTACAGTTCGAGATGGGAAATTTTTCAGGCTGCAAAAAAATTTGCAGCAGACTTCATGAATGGAAAAATCAGTCCCGAGCTTGAAGATGAAAATATTTTTGGAAATTATTTACTTACAGCGGGAATACCTGACCCGGAACTGATGATC
>JBASIK010000138.1:0-4580 GCA_049654745.1 Bacteroidales bacterium | reverse complement strand
GGTATAGGCTATACCTTTGCACGAACGAACATCAACAGCTGTGATTTCTCAAGTGGAAGTTACACTTATGTAAAAGAAGGCGATAAAGAATTGAATACTTTTGATGTTTCTCACGACAGGCAGTTCAAAATTCCTCTTATTAAAAAGGCCATAGCTGCTGCAGGCGGAAAGCTGACACTTTTTGCCAGTCCCTGGAGCCCACCGGCATTTATGAAAGACAACAACGACATGTTGCACGGAGGGAAGCTTAAACCTGAGTACTTTCAGTCGTGGGCGCTCTATTATGCAAAATTTGTCAAAGCTTACCAAAAAGAAGGAATACCAGTGTGGGGAATAACAATTCAGAATGAACCGATGGCTACACAGAGATGGGAATCGTGTATTTATTATGCATGGGAGGAGAGGGATTTTTTAAAGAATTACCTTGGGCCGACAATGAAGAAGGAAGGGTTGGGAGATGTAAAGATTATTGTATGGGATCATAACCGTGACCTGATAATACAACGTGCACAGGTTATATTTAATGATCCTCAAGCTTCACAATATGCATGGGGTATGGGTTTCCACTGGTATGAAGACTGGTCGGGCGGAGAACAGATGTACAGGAATGTGGAATATGTTCACCGTTTCTGGCCAGAGAAGCATCTTATTTTTACTGAGGGTACGCCTGCAAGCTTTAACCCTGAGAGATACACCTCGTGGAGACTGGGGGAGGATTATGGCATATCAATGATCAACGACTTCAACTCGGGTGCTGAGGCCTGGACTGACTGGAATATATTGCTTGATGAACAGGGAGGTCCAAATCATGTCGGAAATTATTGTTTTGCACCGGTACATGCCGATACAAGGACAGGCGAACTCATTTATATGAATTCATATTATTATATAGGACATTTTTCGAAATTCATACGTCCTGGAGCAAAAAAGATTCTGGCAGCATCAGGCAGGAGCATGCTGCTGACAACGGCTTTCAGAAACAGTGATGGGAGCATTGTGGTGGTGGTGATGAATCCGACCGACAGAAAAGCTGTCTACAATCTTTGTGCTGGTTTATATTATTCTGAAATTGAATCCCTGCCTCATTCGATCCAGACAATTGTGTTCTGATGCGAATGGGGATTTCAACATTTACGAATACTGGCTTAATATGTAAAGTACGATGACTGGCATTCCACGAAGTGAACTGGAATGCCTGGCAGAAACGTTTTAATCCATTCGGCTGCATATTCCATTCCTGCCTCTTCTGATGGGATATGACCAAGGAAAATTATTGCTTTGTTTCTGCCCTGTAGTACGGCATCACGCACATATTCGTATGTTTCCCACTGTGGTACTTCGCCGGCTATCACAACTTCTGTTTCTGGATCTCTTAGCATGGCAAAGTGGGCTGCACTACCTGGTGCTCCTGCTGAAAATGTGACTTTCGATACCTTCATGTTCAGGTTCCCTATGACATTAAAAGAATACCCTGGAAAAACTTTCTTCAGGTGTTTGAGTAAGCCTTCGAGAGTTGTTTCAGGTATGACAAATCTGTTATCAGTACCGCTGACAAGATACTTGTCGAATTGAAGCTTTCTGGCCATTCCGTAATCAATGCCGTCGGGTTTCATTCTGTGAATATAATCATGGAATCTCCAGATTACCAGACCATGGTCGTCAATGAACTTCTTCTTTTCCAGAAAAACAGGATCGTTGCTGAACTGAGAGGTCTCGTCACGGTGGTTGTAAAAAACCGGTTCGTGGGTAATAATAAGGTTGCAGTTGAGTTCGACAGCTTTGCGCAGTACACTCATCGGAGCAAACATGCAGGTTACAATACCGGTAACCTGTGTTTCGGGTTTACCTGTTTTTATAACGTCCACAGTATTGGGAACAGGCTCACTACCGGTTTGCCGTATTATTGTTTCAATTATCTCACCTGCTGTCATCTGGGTCCGTTTCTGACCGTCAAGAAAGGCAGAGTTCAGAATAAGAATTATGCAAATAAGAATGGTTGGTTTGGTTTTCATGTTTAAATAATTTAATTTTCCTCAAAATCCCGATTTGATAATCAAAATTAGGAAAATTAATAATTAACATATGTTTTAAAAAAGAAGAAACTAAACGAAAATATTATGATAAGCAGATTATTTTTATCACTGTTGCTGGTTGTCGCATGCCTTGTAGGCAGCGGCCTGAATGGCGCGTCAAGCCTGAAAATTGATGGTGATCCCCCATTATTACAGAAATATAACAGGACGGTCCTTGGTGAAAATGTTTTTGTGTTTGAGCCTGGAATGGACATGAAGGAGGTACAGGCTGTAATAGATACAATATTTCTGAGGCAGTCGGGCCGAAGGAGTGAGTTCAGCAATAACCGGTACGCTCTGATATTCAAACCTGGAGAGTATAATCTCGATATCAGGGTTGATTATTACATGCAGGTTATAGGATTGGGGAATTCCCCTGAGGATGTAGTGATTAAGGGAGCGGTAAGGTCAAATACAACACACGGTAACAGTGTTCTTACAAACTTCTGGAGGGCCGTTGAAAACATGACAATCGTGCCCGAGGAGAAATCGACAATGGTGTGGGGTGTGTCGCAGGCAGCTCCACTCAGGAGGGTTCATATAAAAGGTAACCTTCAGTTATTCGACAGGGGTTATGCCAGTGGAGGTTTTCTTGCTGATTCAAAAGTTGATGGGATAATAACTTCCGGTCCGCAGCAGCAGTGGCTTACCAGAAACACTCTATTTGAAGGCTGGGAGGGTGGAGTCTGGAATATGATGTTTGTGGGGGTTCCTCAGGCACCTGAAGAAAACTGGCCCGAAAAACCTTACACCGTTATCGGTACAACACCTGTGATAAGGGAAAAACCATGGTTATCATATGATAAGAAAGGGTTTTGTGTTAAAATACCCCCGATTAAAAAGAACTCAGCAGGTCCGGGCTGGATTAACGGTGAAAAACCTGAACGTATAATATATATGAACAGGTTTTACATTGCAAAACCCGGGCAGGATGATGCTGTGTCAATTAATGCAGCACTTAAAAAGGGAAAAAACATTCTCTTCACTCCGGGGAGGTATTATCTGAACGAAAGCTTAAAGGTAACACAGCCCGGGACTCTAATTATGGGTACCGGACTTGCGACCCTTATTCCTGAAAAAGGCAACTCTGCAATAGAGATAGCCGATGTTGACGGGGTTATTGTATGTGGTTTGACTTTTGATGCAGGACCTGTCTTTTCTGAGAAGCTTTTCGTTGTTGGCGAATCAGGTGCAGGAAAATCACATCAGGCAAACCCTGTGTTTCTTTATGATCTTTTTTTCAGGGTTGGCGGACATGCTCAGGGTTCAGCCGGCGCCTGCCTTGTTATAAACAGCAACGATGTGATTGTTGACCATGTATGGTTATGGAGGGCAGACCATGGGAACGGAGTTGGATGGGAAAAGAATAAATGTGCCAACGGCTTAATCGTTAACGGAAACAATGTGATTATTTATGGTCTTTTTAACGAACATTTCCAGGAGTATCAGACTCTCTGGAATGGTGAAAACGGCAGGGTGTATTTTTATCAGAGTGAAATGCCGTACGATCCCCCGTCTGTTGATGCATGGAAACATAACGGCATTTGCGGATATGCATCATACAAAGTGGCTGATCATGTAAGGACTCACGAGGCGTGGGGGCTTGGAATATATAATGTATTTTATGATGCTCCGGTAATAGTTGACAATGCAATAGAGACCCCTGAACATATTGAAAAATTCATCCATAACAAGATAATTTTCTGGCTAAACGGCAACAAGGAAAGTGTGGTAAAAAGCATAATAAACGGCAAAGGCGGACAGGTTGATGTGAATAATCGCAAAGCCGCAATGAAGTGAAAATAGTTAGCTTTTGCCTTGAAGGTTTATTAAAACTTCAACGCCGGGGCTCCGCCAACTACGGGAATTTTTACTGATGTTTTATCAAGATCTATTGTAAGTTTTGTTCCCGGGTCGGGCCAGAGAGTGAACTCACGGTCGCTCGAGAAAATCATCAAACCTATCTGTTTACCTGCTGGAATAATCTGGTCGTCAGGTTCAAGCTCAAAGGTCATTTCATAAAACTTTCCAGGCACGAGCGGTTCGCTTTCCCGTAGTGATTTATAGTTCTGGAGGTCAGCCCATCCACGGGTTATCAGATTATCGGTAATCTTTGCATCTCTGGCACTATTCCATGGTAAAATTACAAGCCAAACTGACAGGTTTACAGCAGGTTTACTGCTGGCTGCCCTGATAGTTATTGAAGGAACACCTGAAATATGCACAGGCTCCTTAAGTACCGGAGTAAGGTAAAGTAAACGGTGTTCTGTCCATTCTGCCTGTGCCAGGATACTGCCGCTGAATGAGAAGTTATCAACGAGTGTTTCTGTTCCCTGGCCTGACACCTTTGTTGTAGTCAGTCCACCTGCCTGTGGAGCTCCTGCGGTAAGAAAGAATTCCACAGGTCTTGCATCAGGATGTGGATAATCCGGGTAGGGAGTAGGATTAAGTCTATCGTCGTTTTCTCTGACGATCCATGCTCTGGGTTCTTTTTCAACGCCATTATCC
>JBASIK010000137.1:0-7563 GCA_049654745.1 Bacteroidales bacterium | reverse complement strand
CGTAAATATGCCTGCTAATGGTATACTGAGATGCTGTCGCATCAACAACCATAGCAACTGACTGCTGATTGTAAGCTTTGAGGGTTACAATAATCAGGAAGAGTGTAAAAAAGAACTTTTTCATATGAAATTAATTTTGTATATTCTTAACTATCTGAACTTTATCATTTACTTTTTAGAGTTAGCACCTATTTTTTTCCTATCCAAACCTGGGGCAATAAGCAGAATCAATGATACAGCCATTCTTCCGGAATTTCAGTTCTTTGTTTTCCAGGTTGTTCAACCATGAGTCTGAGTACCGGCCGGCGGCTATCCGACTGAAAGTATTCAAGTTCAATTTTATGGTACCCTCTTCCAAGAGCAACATAATCGAACTTCTCCACTGCCCTCGGATGAACGCCGTCATTCAATACAACCAGCTCACCGTCAATAATAAGTTTGCTGCCATCATCGGAATTAAGGAAGAAACCGTAAATGCTCTCTTCAGGGATATTCAGAAGTCCGGTAAACCTGAGGGCGAAGTTCTGGTTATCCTCTGAAATCCTTGCGTTAATAACCTTCGTGACTGTGGTTTTTACAGGCTGAAGTGTTCCGAAATCAGGAAGTGAGGTGAACTGTCCCTGATAAACATTTACATTCAGTCCCCTGCTATATCTGCCGCCCTGTATTCCGGGAATAAGGTTCTTTTTTACAAGGTTGTATGAAACGGTTCTGCTTGTGTCATTTCCATGGATAGCAAATGCTTTCAGTGTGCAGGTTTCATTAACCTTAACAGGGCCTGAGTACAATAAACCGCTCTTTACGGGATCGGAGCCGTCGAGTGTATAAAAGAATTTTGCTGAAGGGTTATGGCTCGTAAGAGAGAGGTCGAGTTCATTGTAAAATACCAGCACCTTCTGTTCAGGAACCGGAGGCAATATTCCCAGGTTTGCCTTTGCTACATTTTCCGCGCCCATCTTGTCGACCTTGCGGTCGTAAGTCATCAGTCCGTTTGTCTCAGTTTCCACATCAGTTGTCTGTGTATAGATTATAGCACTCAGTCCTTTTTCTTTGACGAATCTATATATCTGGTCGAGGTATGTTTCGAAGGTTGTCAGCAGCTGAAGGGTATCTTCGAAGGTTCTGTAACCCCAGTATGTAGCTTCCCATGTATGCCCACTCACCGGATAGCCGAGTCCGCCGTATTCTCCAAGCACTATGGCCCTGTTTTCTTCAGGCTCAGGGCAGCGTGGTGTTGGGTAGTTATGAATATCTTTCACATCGCCACATCCTCTGTCGGTCCATCCCGAAGCACTGTTTACCAGCCTTGTGGGGTCATATTGTTTAATAAGTTCTGTGATCCTTTCTGTGTCCCACTGACCCCATCCTTCATTATAAGGCACCCACATAATTATTGAAGGGTGATTATATTTTGTTTCTATCATCCTTTTTAGCTCATACTCAAACTGTTTTCCTGCTTCTTCTGTTTTTGTGATATCAGGAGCCTCTCCGCTGATATACCTGTCGCCGCTTGGCATATCCTGCCATACAAGTATGCCAAGTCTGTCGCACCAGTTATAGAACCTCCTGTTTTCAACCTTGACATGTTTTCTGAGCATGTTATACCCCATCTTCTTTGTCATTCGGAGGTCGTAAACCATTGCCTCGTCGGTTGGCGGTGTATATATCCCATCGGGCCAGAAGCCCTGGTCGAGAGGACCACGCTGGAAAACAAACCTGTTGTTGAGCATCATGCGTGTAAAACCATCTTCTGTTTTGCCAAGAGAAATCTTTCGCATCCCCGCAACTGAAGTCACCATGTCTTTGCCGCCCTCTGAGTTCATTTCAATTGTTACATTATACAGATACGGGTTATCAGGTTCCCATAAAACCGGATTTTTAATTTCCAGTGTTATATCATTACCGGCTTTACCTGTACCTGAAGCAATGATTTTTCCGCCATCATAAACTTTAACTGAAATTTCACCTTTATTGTCTGATGTCATCACATTAAATGTCAATGTATTCTGGTCTATGTCGGATACTGTTCTGAAGGAGGTGATGTAAGATTTGTCTACCGGTTCGAGCCATACTGTCTGCCATATACCTGTTGCAGGTGTGTACCAGATACCTCCCGGGTTTGAGACCTGTTTACCGCGCGGCTGAGGTCCTTTGTCTGTCGGGTCCCATACACATACCAGCAGTTCATGTTCCTTACTTTCTGAAAGCAGCTCTGATATTTCAAAGCTAAAAGGATCGTAACCGCCTCTGTGCGACCCGGCTTCTTTTCCGTCGACCCACACCCGGGTTTCCCAGTCGCACGCCTCAAAATTGAGAAGTACCTTTCCTTTACTCCAGCTCCCTGGAATCTTAAAAGTGGTTCTGTACCATAGATTCTCATTTTCCGAAACCCTTCTCTTTACGCCCGACAGTGCCGATTCAACAGGATACGGAACAAGTATCTTCCCATCCCAATTATCAGGCTTTACATCCCGGGGGGTAATAGCATAATCCCACAAGCCGTTAAGATTGATCCATTTCTGTCTCACCATATCGGGCCGTGGATATTCAGGCCAGGGCTTTAAAGGGTCCACCCGTGAAGCCCATTCAGTCAGAATAGGATTATCCGCAATTTTCCATTCGGCTTTTTCCTTTTTACTGCAGCCTGAGATAAATATGAAAATGATTACTGCCAGAATAAAAAGATTCTTTGTCATAAGCGAATAATTTTTTATGTTTTTGATAACTAAATCTTTATCTTCAATTTACATCACCTGCTTCACTTTTGTATAACTATTTCTCCTTCCCCTGGTCGGCAGAATGAAAGATTTCTCTCCTTCCAGAGGATTTGGGGTGATTTTAAAAAGTTCAGAAAGATAAATTTTTTGCCGGAATAAGGCAAAAGATATAGAAGATGTATGCGAAAAATTTTTATTTCACTCTTGTGATACGTGATTCAACAGGCTGATCGATAACGATTGGAACCTGTTCTTCTATTGTGTTTGTTGAGTCGAGCTGCAGGGCTCTCACTTCCGACTGGCTTATTCTGCGAACAAGGTTGTGAATGGTAAGGGTTATATTTTCGAGTGTTGAAAGTGGATTGTCAATCGGCATTACCCTGTCGATGAGGACAAATTTGAAATCTCCAGGCAGGTCGTGCTTTTTGAGTGAATCATAGCTGCTTTCAAGTGTGATTTCACCCGACTTTACAAGATCTTCAAGAACTTCCCTGAAATAGAGGTCAATTCTTGGCTCAACTTTGAATCCAATATTGAAATCTATTCTGATGAGAATTCCCGGTATGATATGTGTAACCTTGTATTCAAAAACCTTAGGATCGTTAACGGTGTTGACATGCAGGAACCAGTAGGTATTTGCCCTCTTTGGCTGTTTTTTAAAGATTGAGTATATCACTTTTGATTCTACCTGGTCGGGGTTATTTGCCCTGATAATATAGACCAGGTTGGTTGCCGTCTTGGGCACCGATTCGTCCTTACTGAGGTCTTTAAATAGCTCTATATAATCCTCAAGGTTTGCAAATGTTATGTATCTGTTTTTTATTTTCCTGCCGAAATACCAGCCGTACATGATTATGTAGAATGAAGCAGCTAACAGCAGGGTAAACCAGCCCCCGTAAGCAAATTTGTTAAGGTTTGCGATAAGAAACCCTGATTCAATTGTAAGGTAGACTGCAAGGAAAAGATAAAGTAACCGGTGGTCGGTACCTTTTTCGTACTGATAAAATGAGAGAAGCAGGGTGGTGATTATCATTGTTATGGTGATGGCAAGGCCGTAGGCTGCTTCCATGTTTGTTGAGGTGCGGAAAAATATTACCACAAAGCTGCATGCTATCCAGAGGAACCAGTTGACAAACGGCAGGTAGACCTGATTTCTGAACATTGTAGGATGGAGGACTCTAATCTTTGGCCAGAAATTAAGGCGCACTGCTTCTCCGATAAGGGTATATGAACCGCTTATAATTGCCTGGCTTGCCACAATTGCTGCGCATGTTGAAATAATAATTCCAGGAAGCAGGAACCACTTCGGCATAATTGAATAAAACGGGTTTATATCGTTAATATTCTGATAGTTGGAAATAATCCATGCACCCTGACCGAAATAATTGAGAAGCAATGCTGTTTTGACAAAAATCCATGATACCCTGATGTTTTTCCTTCCGCACAGACCCATATCAGAATATAATGCTTCTGCACCCGTTGTACAGAGGAAGACAGCTCCCATCAGCACGAAGCCTCCGGGGTATTCCGTAATAAACCTGTAAGCATACTCAGGGTTAACTGCCTTCAGAATCTCAGGGTTGTGAATTAATTGAGAAAATCCAAGAAGTGCCAGCAGGGAGAACCAGATAACCATAACCGGACCGAACCATCTTGCAAGATAAGCTGTTCCGAACTGCTGCAGGAAAAACAACGCACTAAAAATTATAAGCACTACAGGTATTACGGGGAATCCGGGCTTTATAATTTTTAAGCCTTCAACTGAAGCGGTAACGGTGATTGAAGGGGTCAGGACGCCGTCAGCAATCAGGGCTGAACCCCCTATCATTGTAAGAATCGCTGCTGCAACCGACCTCTTTTTAATAAGGGCAAAGAGTGCAAATATTCCACCTTCCCCGTTATTGTCGGCCCTGAGAGTGATTATAATATATTTGATTGTGGTTTGAAGGGTAAGAGTCCAGAAAATTGCTGAAAGACCACCGTAAACAAGAAGATCGTTGAAGTTGTCCCTGCCTCCCAGAATAATTGCTTTAAAAGTATAGAGGGGACTGGTCCCAATATCTCCGTAGACAATACCGAGAGTCAGTATCAGACCTGCAAGAGAAAGTTTCTTAATACTTTGATCCTGTTGTTCTGAATCTTTCATAACTTTCTTCCGGCATAGCCGGATATCTGATTTTCAAGGGACGCAAAGTTAATAATTAAAAACATTAAATGTAAATTTACACCCCATAATAAAACAACATATTCATGAATTTCAGGTCAAAAATCAAAGCACTTTACCGTAGAATAATTTCAGGTATGAGTGCCAATAATAACCCTCTCTTTATATTTTTCTACAAATATTTTTATTATCCACCAGAAGGCACAATAGAAGAATTTACCGATATATTTTCACGGCTTAGAGGGAAAATCAAAGTTGTACAGGTAGGTGCCAACGACGGAATAACGAATGATCCGATACATAAATTTATAAAGAGGGATGGCTAGGAAGGTGTTCTTCTGGAACCTCAGAAATATGTTTTTGAAAAATTTCTTCAGCCTCTGTACAGAAAGACCAAAGGAATAATAACAGTTAATGCGGCTCTTGATAGAACCGACGGTTACAAGCCTGTGTACAAAATTTCTGCAAGCAATTCAAGGTGGGCAACAGGTCTGACAAGTTTTAACAGGGAAGTGCTGGAAAAAGCTCTCAGCTCTGGTTATATTGAAAAGCAAGCAAAAAAGGAGGGATTGAAGATTGAAGACTCCGTTGCCGGTTTAATAACTGAAGAGAAAGTGGAATGCATTTCGCCCGAAACCCTGATAACCCGATACAACCTCGACAAAATTGACTGGTTGCAGATTGATACCGAAGGGTATGATTACGAAATAATTAAAATGTTCAATATTGAAAAAACGAAACCAAGTGTGATAGTTTATGAAAATCTTCATTTGCCTGAAGAAAAGAAAAAGGAGTGCAGGGAAATGCTTGAAAAAAACGGCTACAGATGCAGGGATTTCGGCCCCAACTCACTTGCCGTTCTCGACCCCCCCGATTGCCTTCAGAAGTTTTTCTCATAATAAATGTCAGGTAAATCTGATTTTTTGATTTAATTTGCAAAATCATAAAACTTTTTAATGGAAAATTCAATAACAATTCTGGCCGTAACTGCAGTATCGCTCGGGTTTTTTCATACTCTGATGGGGCCTGACCATTATCTGCCGTTTATTGTTCTGAGCCAGGCAAAGAAATGGAGTACGAAAAAGACAATGTTGATTACTTTTCTCTGCGGGCTCGGGCATGTGCTAAGCTCTGTTGTTCTGGGAATTATCGGGATAGGAATCGGCATTTCTGTCAATAAGCTTGTATCTGTCGAGTCGGTTAGGGGCAACATTGCAGGGTGGCTTTTCATTGCATTCGGACTTGTTTACACAATAATCAGCATCAGAAATCTGGTAAGAAAGAAAACACACACTCACAGGCATTTTCATCCCGGTGGACTGGAGCATGAGCATGAGCATAACCACCTGAAAGAGCATGTACATGTGCACGAAGAAGAGATTGTCTCAGCCACACCATGGATTCTCTTTCTGATTTTTGTCTTCGGACCATGTGAGCCCCTCATACCTCTGCTGATGTATCCTGCAGCTGAAAATAACATAACCGGTGCAATTATTGTTGCAATTCTGTTCTCAGTAGTGACAATCGCAACAATGATGTCAATAGTACTGGTTTTCAAACTTGGGCTTACAAGTATTAACCTGAAGCCACTCGAGAAATACAATCATGTGATTGCAGGTTCAGTAATTCTTCTTTCTGGAGTGGCAATACAATTTCTGGGGCTCTAATTTCTTACTTCTCTGAACAACAGCCACGTATGAGGATCAGGAACAATTTCTTCAATGTCTTCTGCCTTTATGCTGATAACTGTTTTTCTTTCGCTAACTCTTACTGTTTCAGTCCTTTCCTGCCCGCCAGATTTAACCAGCAGGTCGATTGAAAAGCTAAAAGGATAAGCCTGCTTCTGCTCTATTATTATATCAATAACGTCTTTCGCTGAGCTTTGCTTCGATATCTTTATTTCAGGTTGACCCGGTACTTCGAGCCACTGGTGAAAAAACTGCTGAAGATTCCTGCCTGAAACCTCCTGCATCACATTCATGAAATCGTTTGTTTCAGCTATGCTGTCTCTGAATCTTTCAAAGTAAAGTCTCATGCCTTTCCAGAAATTTTCTTCACCAACCTCGCGCCTCAGCATGTGAAGAACCCATGACCCTTTCTGGTACGAATTTGCATTGAGCAGGTTCATCAGATTAATAACTGAAGTATCGATGACGGGAGCGGGATTTTTATCGTAATATCTCAAAACTCTCTCCCTTGCCTGGCGCATTTCCGTTTCAAGCCGCTCCCTGCCATAGTTCATTTCCATATACACGGCAGTGAGATAGGTTGCAAACCCCTCACTGAGCCATATATGGCTCCACTCTTTTTCAGTTACGGAATTTCCGAACCACTGGTGTGCCGTTTCGTGCGCTATCAGCCCTTCGGCTCTCCCCTTACCGGTTACAGAATTTTCACTGTAAAAAATGCATGAGGCATTTTCAAGTCCTCCAAAAATGGTTTTCGACTGCACATTGGCAAGCTTTTCATAAGGATAAGGCCCTATAAGCTTCTGATAGAATTCCACGGCCTTAACGGCAACAGAATAATCGTTGAAGCCCTCATTACGGTTTTCGGGAAAGACCCAGCTCCATACCGGGATGTTACCTGCAAAACCTGCCAGGCGCGTGGCAAAAGGCGCAGCACCAAATGCCATAACCTTAACCGGCAAAGGAACTTCTTCGTGCCAGTGAGTAAGCCTGT
>JBASIK010000136.1:0-8870 GCA_049654745.1 Bacteroidales bacterium | reverse complement strand
TCCCGTAAAGCATCTCATCCCTTCTTTTCGAGGTGCAGAAAATTTTTGAAGGATCCTTCATATATAACCTCGCTCCTATCCAGAGATAACGCTCATCGTAGCCTACAAACACTTCACTCTGTTCCGAAGGCTCACTCCCAAAATTGGGCCTATGCATCACCATCTGAAATTGTGTAAGATAATTCCACTCATCCTCATCCACACGGCCATCAAACGTCACTGCTGAATTCACCTTTTTTATGTAAATCTCCTCCTGCTGAGATTTCAAAGAATTAGAAAAAGATAAAAACAAGGTAATGAATATTAAAGCTGCAAGTCTGTAGCTCTTTCTCATTAATTCAGAGTTTACTTTTTAGACAATCAAGTCAAATAAAAAATTCCGGCAATTTTATGAAAATTACTGTCATTATTGAGTTAAAAAAAATTAAAAGTTTTTTCATCTCCCGCTTTTTATTGTTTTTAAGGGAGTTATGTAAACCTTTCCTTGCATTCCAGAAGGTCGCGGCGACCATGCAGATGCATCGAACAGCCCATCTTTCCTGTTCTGCGGAAGTCGTGGTGGAAAATTGGTATTATAGAATTTTTTCCATTCAATTCCTTTTCTGTCCATATAAGCAATTCTGTTGGCAGCAAGATTTGTAACCCTTATCTCAAGATTGTTTGTTTTCCGTAATTTCTCAGCAGTAATTACAACGCTGAAATCAGGACCCAGCAGAGTACTAATATATTCTCCATTAAGTATAATCTCTGCACTTTCGAACACATTTTCCAGATTAAGCTGCAGAAATTTTGATTTAAAGAGAGGCGCTGAAAATGTAATACTGTAAACTGCTGAGCCTGAGAAATCCTTATATTCTTCACCGTCGAGAGAAGTCCATAACACCGGCTCGCTTAAAGAAACAGAAGCCGGGAGCACAGGACCTCCGTTAATAAATCTCAGATTCCATTCACCGTTAAGAGTAACCGGAGCTCCTGCCTTTTCAAAAAACAGGTAATCAGGACCCTGCACTGCAGTTTTATAAGCTTTTACAATTACCGATTCAAAAGGCTTGAGCTGAAGATATATTTTTGTTTTACCGCCTTTTGTCACGATTTTTATTGCTTTCCCCTTCTCTCCTGTCATTGGATTGAAAATACCTGCAGATTTTGAAGTGGCTTCGAGTGTGATAATTCCCTCAAAATATTTATCTGCAGGATTATTGATGAAGTACATCGTTCCTTCACTATCTCTGCGTCGGAAAAACTGAAGCCCCTGATCAGTAATTGATTCTCTTCTTATGCCGGTGTGGCTCAGAAGGCTTTCAAGTGAATTCCCCTGAAGCAATTTACCTGTGCCTGAAACAGCGATTCTAACACCTTCCTGGTTTGCTTCGGAGAATTTCAGTTTTTCTTTAAGATAATTGAATATATCACGGTTCACATCGAGACCTGCCAGCCCGGAGACCTCTTCAGGCAGATTACCGTAGAATATTACTATTGCTCCTTTTTCTGCAAGGTTGCATAGTTTGTTAAATGTTTCCACAGGGATGTACCTGCACTGAGGTACAATAACCGCTTTGTAAAGATTGTTACCTTCGGTGAGTATCTCATTTCCTTCCGTCACGCATTTTAATAGCTGGACGTCGGAAATGAAGTCAAATGCATATCCTTTCGCTGTCATTTCCTCGGCAGCTTTTCTGAACCATGTATTGCTGAATCTCTGGCCTGTGCCGTCAAACTGTTCAAGCAACAGTTTGTTATACGATGCATAAGTATCTGATGCAGGAAAGTACAGAAGCACGTCGTTATCGGGCCTGCCACTCTGCATAAATGACTGTACCCTTGTTATATAAGTGTTAAGAGCATTAAAGTCGGCCCATACCGGATTTGAAGGGTTCAGTTCCACCGCTGCATAAAAGTGGAACCCAGGCCATGGTTCATCAGGAGGTGAATAGCAGGTTCCATGGTAAATAATGTGGTTTACTCCGGCTGTGAAAAATTTATCCACTGCTTTTTTGATATCAAGGAGGCTGGATGAGAAATGTTCGTCGAGCCACGTTGCAGCTTCTGCCGAGGCAAGTCTTTTGCCGGTTACATTTGCAGCAGAGGTGGCGAATTTCATTCTGAATATTTCCGTTCCTTCAGTTTCGGGTATATCGGTTGCAGCGTAGAGGTCGAGGATATTACCCGGTGACCCGTGCGCCTGGTTGCGGGTTAGTTTACCCTTTTTGTGAGCCCATTCAGTCCATTTTTTAGTAAAATTGTCGAGTATAAGTTCTGCGATTGTAAGCCGGTAATCGCTCAGCACCCTTGCATTTTTTTCAGGTGTATCTTTCTGAAAGAGCGCCGGAAGATGTTCCTTGAGGTTGTATCCGCGCCTTTTCAGGAATTCGTCAAACAGGTCAGGTGTCCAGTCGGCCTGTCCGCGGGCATCATCAACTTCATAAGAATCGTTAAAGAAACCCCTCAAATGGCTCAGGTCGTAGCCTTCAAAAGCTTTATCGAAGCGGGCAAGATAATTTTTTAAAGCTTTTCCTGAGAAATGGTCTATAACATATCCTTCACCTCCCGGTCCGGCCCTTTCAACCATCTTCCCGTGCCATCCTGTAAAAACGGCATAAAGTATCCAGTCGCCTGCAGAAGCTTTCCACTTCAGATTTCCTTCATTGTCAACTTTATCTGTTAATTCAATAATTTTTCCGTCAGATGAATAAGCCATCAGTGTTGTGAGGGGCAGAGGCTTTTCAAATCTTATCTGATCAATTGCCAGTTGCTGCAGGTTGGGATTCTTATAAACAGGATCAATAATTTCTTTAATATCAACCCTGTACTGACTGTTCCACCTTATAAATGGTTCCTGTACGTACACAATTTTTTCCGAAAGAGTGTCTCCTTCCTTAAGGTTATAGATTTTATATACAATATATTTGCTGGCATCAGTTTCTGTAACCCATGGCCCTCCGAATGGCCAGCTGGAGGCATTGGCAAGATCAATGCCCAGATTAAGACGCTTAGCCTCTCTGAGCGTATGCTCAAACATCTTCATCCATTCGGGCGACAGGAAACTGATGAACTTATCTTCCTGCCCCTTTACACCATACAGAACCGTCAGTTCCAGTCCGCCAAGTCCTGCGGCACTGTATTGTTCCATCACTGTCGTCAGATCTTTCTGGTTCACAATGCTTCCAGGCCACCACCAACGTGACCAGGGTCGGGTTTCGTAAGTCACAGCAGGCCATTCAAGTGATTGTGATACAATAGATTGTGTTAATAGAAGACCAAAAATGAGTGAAAAAATGTTTTTCATTTCTGAAATGATATTATTTTCTGAATTGCAGGTTATTAACAAACCGTTTGAACCTGTTCGATTTTTTTGCCGAATTTATCTGTTTTTATGGAGAAAATAATGGATTTAAGGTTTTTTTGTAATCGATATGAATTAATAAAAAATGTAAATTTGACATGCTGCGGACATGGTAAAATTATTAATTTTCAACTTTATTTTATCTTATGATTAGAAAAATGGTTGTTTTATGGGGGCAAGATTTTTTATTTATTCTATATTAATCTGCTTTGCGGCATTCATCGGCTTCAGTCCAGTACCACAAACAGAACAACCTGTCTCCAGGGAAAAAGTTGTGGTGATTACCGTTGATGGTTCCATCAATCCGGCAAGTGCTGAATATATAAATTCAGGAATAAAATATGCCCGTGAAAACAATTCAGAATGTTTGATTGTGAGGCTGAATACCCCGGGTGGATTGCTCAAATCGACCCGTGTTATTGTTTCTGACATCCTTGATTCTGATGTTCCTGTTGTTGTTTATGTCCATCCTGGTGGCTCACAGGCAGCATCGGCGGGGGTTTTTGTGACAATGGCAGCCCATATTGCTGCTATGGCTCCGGGAACAAATATTGGAGCGGCCCACCCGGTTGACTTTCAAGGTCAGGTTGACTCGGTGATGAATGAAAAAGCAACCAACGATGCAGCAGCGTTTATAAGAACAATAAGTGAGAGACGTCACCGGAATGTACAATGGGCTGAAGATGCAGTAAGAAAAAGCCTTTCAATAACCGAAACAGAGGCGCTTAAAGAAAATGTAATTGACCTGATAGCAGATTCTATTAATGACCTTCTGAAAAAAATTGACGGCAGGGAAATCTCTCTGGCCTCAGGTAAAAAAATACTTAATACAGAAGCCGCTGAAGTAATAAATCTGGAAATGACACTGGCACAGAAAATTCTCGGACTGTTGAGTGATCCCAACATAGTATATATCCTCCTTATGATAGGAATTTACGGGATTTTTTTTGAGCTCTATAACCCTGGAGCAATATTTCCCGGAGTCCTCGGGTTTATATGTCTTATACTTGCCCTCTACTCCCTTCATACCCTTCCGGTAAATTATGCGGGTCTGGTACTAATTATTTTTGCCATTATCCTATTTATTATTGAAATAAAAGTTGTAAGTTACGGGCTGTTAACTGTTGGAGGCATTATTTCACTGGTACTTGGTTCAATAATGTTAATCAATGTAAAATCGGGACTCGAAGTTATCAGGATATCGTGGCACGTCATTCTGGTAATAGCAGCATTAACTGTTGCATTTTTCCTTGTGGCAATAGGGTTCGGGATAAAGGCTCAGTCACGGAAACCTGTAACAGGCATTGAAGGCATGACAGGAGAGACAGGCGAAGCAATAAGCGATCTCGAACCTGAAGGGCAGGTAAGAGTACACGGTGAAATATGGAATGCAGAATGTCCTGACGGAACTGTAAGCAAGGGTTCGAAGGTAATTGTTACCGGGGTAAAAAATTTGAAATTAATCGTTCGAAAATCAACATAAAAATATCAGGAGGTTATCATGGAGCAGACATATCCGATTCTATGGGTTGCGGGAATTTTGTTCCTGCTGTTCATTCTGGCAAGTGCAATACGCATACTTCGTGAATACGAACGAGGTGTCATCTTCAGGCTCGGAAGGCTTATCGGAGTCAAGGGGCCTGGACTTATTCTTCTCATCCCCATTATTGACAGGATGGTTAAAGTGAGTCTGAGAACGGTTGTAATGGATGTGCCACCGCAGGACATAATTACAAAGGACAATGTTTCAATAAAAGTTAATGCTGTAGTATATTTCCGGGTAATACAGCCTTCTAAGGCAATTGTTGAGGTGGAGGATTTTCTGTTTGCTACGTCGCAGCTTTCGCAGACAACGCTGCGAAGCATACTCGGGCAGTCGGAGCTTGATGAACTGCTGTCGCACCGCGAAAAGATTAACAGGGAACTGGCTTCAATAATTGATACTCAGACTGAACCATGGGGTATTAAGGTTTCTAATGTTGAAGTGAAGCATATAGATTTGCCTCAGGAGATGCAGCGTGCCATGGCAAAACAGGCTGAAGCCGAAAGGGAGCGGCGCGCAAAGGTCATCCATGCCGAAGGTGAATTCCAGGCCAGCCAGAAACTGATGGAGGCTGCCGAAGTTATAAGTAAAAACCCGGTGGCCGTTCAGCTACGATACCTGCAAACTGTTACAGAAGTGGCAGTGGATAAGAACTCAACAATAATTTTCCCCGTACCGGTCGATCTCTTTAAGAATCTTATGAAGGGCAGTTGACTACTCACCCCCTGAAGAGGTTTCTGAAGTTCAAAGTTTGTTTAATTGTTAATTTCCTCATTATGAGAAAAATATTTATTGTCTTTTCACTTCTGGCAGCATATTATCATTCCAGAGCTCAGCAGACAGAAATAATCTATCTCTCGGGTATTGACAAGGACATAACAGTGCAATGGGATTTCTTCTGCACTGCCGGACGCAACAGCGGATACTGGACAAAAATACCAGTTCCGTCGTGCTGGGAACTGCAGGGGTTCGGCACTTACAATTATGGACGCGACAAACAGTTTGCAGATGAAAAAGGACTGTATAGACACAAGTTTACATTGCCGGCATCAGTCCGCGGAAACCGTGTTTTCATCGTCTTCGAAGGCTCAATGACCGACACCGAGGTTAAGATAAACGGCAAACCTGCAGGACCGGTTCACCAGGGTGCCTTTTACAGATTCAAATATGACATAACTGCTCTCATCAAACCCGGTTCTGAAAACCTGCTCGAGGTGACAGTAGGCAAGATGTCGGCAAACAAATCGGTTAACCAAGCTGAACGCGAAGCCGACTACTGGATCTTCGGAGGGATTTTCCGGCCTGTTTACCTCGAAATAGTACCCGATGAATTCATTGAACATGTTGCCATTGACGCCCATGCCGACGGCAACTTCTCGGCAATAGTACGTCTGAATAAAAACTCTGCTCCCAAAAATATAAATGCAAAGATTGAAACTCTTGACGGCGATCCTGTTGCCGGTTTACAGGAAGTCAATGCAGCAAAGGGTGTAACGGAGGTTGTTATAAAAGGCCGTGTTGACAATCCCGGGCTGTGGAGCCCCGAATTCCCGAATCTTTACAGGGTTGTTATAAGCCTGAAGGAAGGTGATAAAATCAGACATCAGGTAATACAGAGATTCGGATTCAGAACGGTGGAAGTCAGGCAGAACGACGGCATTTATGTGAACGGGAAGAAAGTTAAGTTCAAGGGTGTGTGCCGTCACAGTTCGTGGCCTTCATCGGGAAAAACCACCAGCAAGGAGATCAGTCTTCTCGATGTCAATCTGATGAAGGACATGAACATCAATGCCGTGCGCATGAGCCACTACCCGCCCGACCAGCACTTCCTCGATGTGTGCGATTCGCTGGGACTGTTTGTGATTGATGAACTTGCAGGCTGGCAGGCTTTCTATGATACAGAGGTGGGCAAAAAACTGGTGAAGGAGATGGTAGAAAGGGATGTGAACCACCCCTGTATAATTTTATGGAGTAACGGAAATGAAGGAGGCTTCAATCCTGAGCTAAGGGAGGAATATGCGAAGTATGATCCGCAGAAGCGACTGGTGATTGAGCCGTGGCACACTCTCAACGGGATGAACACAAAGCATTACATACCATACAATTATGGCACTGCAACATTTTTCAACGGCAGGGACATTTTCTTCCCTACCGAGTTCCTCCACGGGCTGTTTGACGGCGGTCTAGGAGCAGGTCTGGAAGACTACTGGAACCTGATGTATTCAAACCCGCTATCAGCCGGAGGTTTTCTGTGGGTCTTTGCCGATGAGGGTGTCGTCCGCACGGATTTGAACGACTCAATCGATACAAAAGGAAATCTGGCACCTGATGGCATTGTGGGCCCTTACCGGGAAAAGGAAGGCAGCTACTATGCTATAAGAGATATATGGTCGCCTGTATGGATTGAAAAGAAGATTATCACTCCTCAGTTTGACGGAAGGCTGAAAATCGAAAACAGGTTTCATTACACCTCACTGTCACAGTGCAGTTTCAGTTATTACCTTGTGAAGCTTTCTGATTCGTTTTATCCATCAGAAGCTTACAGGATCTCAAGAATGGCTTCCCCTCCATCTCTGCTGCCCGGTGAAACTGGCTGGCTCAACCTTAATCTGCCTGATAACTGGCGCGACTTTGATGTGATATATCTGAATGCAACCGACCCACACGGGAGGCTTATCAATACATGGTCGTGGAACATTTCCTCACCGGCTGAAATTGCTGCACGTCTCGTTAAGCCGGAGGGAGCTAAAGCTGAAGGAAAGGATGAAGGAGAAAGAGTCATAATTGCTTCCGGAGATGTAAGGGTATCAATAAACAAGTCGACAGGTCTTATTGAAGAGGTAAGAAAAGATCAGGAAATAATTCCCTTCACCAACGGGCCGCGGTTCGCAGGACTAAATCCTTCGTTCAGGGAACTAAAGCATTATTCTTCTGGATATAATTATGTTGTGGAGTTAATATACAGTAACAGGCCTGAATGTCATGTAAAATACACCATGATGCCGGGAGGGTGGTTGAAGCTTGAATGGGATTACAAACCAACAGGGACTGCCGATCTTTTCGGTATTACCTTTTCATTTCCTGAAGAACAGGTGACAGGAGCGATACTGGAAGCAAACGGACCCTATCATGTATGGAAGAACCGGTTGAGAGGAACACTTTTTGGTATATACGATAAAAAATACAACAACACGGTAACGGGTGAATCGTGGGATTATCCTGAGTTTAAAGGATATTATTCCAACTTTTACCAGGTGAAAGTCCTTACAAAGAATCTTCCTTTCACTGTGGTTTCAGCCAGTGAAGATCTTTACCTTCATCTTTTTACACCTCAGAGGCCCGGGCATGCGGCAGGCTATGTTACGCCTCCATTTCCTGAAGGGGATATTTCATTCCTTCATGGTATCAGTGCGATTGGAACAAAATTCCTGTCGCCTGAACAGCTGGGTCCACAGAGTCAGAAGAATATTTACCTGCTCAACAGAAATACGGAGCCGCTGGCAGGATGTGTGTACATTAAATTTGGGGAATGAAATTTAAAGGGCTCAGGGCGCACGAAACGAAGCGGAGTCCCGCATAGCGGGAGAGCGCACTAATCGAAGGATACAGGTATTCCCTGCCCGAATGACATAATCAGGTGGGGGTAATCGGTAATCTGTAATCGGTGATAGTATACACTGTTAAAAAACCTTAATCTGGTCAAATTATTATGATATTATTGACAAAAAGAATATTTCGTTTGATTTCAATTTCTTATTTTTAAAGTTCTGAATCTAACCTTAAAAAATTCTTTGATTAATTTTTTCAAAAAAATTTTAAAAAAAATTATTTTCTTATAATTTTAGTATTTAATAATATGAATTATTATCCCAGATACTTATGCAAAGAAATGGTCTGAAACAAAGCAAATTCGGGTTGTGGAGAACTTTTTTTCCAGCGCCTGGTTTAAGAATGCTGATATTTATTTTCGCTGTGATGTTACCC
>JBASIK010000135.1:0-3524 GCA_049654745.1 Bacteroidales bacterium | reverse complement strand
GGTAGTGGTGCAGAAGTCGGTGTTAAGCCTTCAGCAGAATATACATTTCTGGTTTTTGTAACGCCTGTTGGGCCCTATTTCAAAGATGGCATTAAACCTGTTAATATGATGATAAGCAGGGATTTTGACAGGGCTGCACCACAGGGAACAGGTACTTTTAAGGTAGGTGGGAATTATGCTGCAAGTTTAAGAGCATTAATGGCTGCAAAAGATAGTGGATATGCAACAGCTATTTTTCTTGATGCAAAAGAAAAAAAGTATATAGATGAATGTGGTCCGGCAAACTTTTTCGGGATAAAAAACAATACATACGTAACTCCAAAATCGGAATCAATCCTCAACTCAATTACAAATATGAGCCTGATTAAGGTTGCTGAGGATATGGGGATGAAAACAGAAAGAAGGAGAGTCCCTGTTGAGGAACTTGCCGAGTTTGAAGAAGCTGGTGCTTGCGGCACAGCAGCTGTAATAACTCCAATTGCTAAAATCTTCGACCCGGGTACTGGTAAAGTTTACGAATTCTGTAAGGACGGCAATCCAGGACCTGTAACCCTAAAGCTTTATAAAAAAATCACGGGGATACAATACGGAGAAGAGGAGGATCCATACGGATGGACCACTGTAATTGAATGAAATTTATTGAAATTCGTTGCTGTAATTCAGCAATGTTCACTATTTTTGCGGCGAAAAAAATTCAAAGTGAACAGAAAAGACCCTGCACTGACAAAGACAAGATTAACAGGTTCATATATAACACTTATTATAAGTGTTTCACTTGTTCTATTCCTGCTTGGTATACTGGGTCTGGTTCTAATTAATGCCCATGGATTGTCAAAGTATTTCAGGGAAAATCTTTCTTTTTCAGTAATACTTGATGAGGATGCCCGTGAAGCTGATATAAGAATGCTTCAGAGAGATCTTGATGCAAAGGCATATGTCAAGGCGACACAATATATTTCAAAAGACCAGGCAGCTGCCAAGCTTAAGGAAGATCTTGGTGAAGATTTTGTTAATTTTCTGGGATATAATCCCCTCAGCTCTACAATAGACGTGTATCTTTATGCAAATTATACACATCCCGACAGTGTTAAAAAAATTGAAAAGTATATTCTTGAATATCCTATTGTGAAAGAGGTTTATTACCAGGAATCACTTCTTTATCTTATCAATGAAAATGTACAGAAAATAAGTATCTTTCTCCTGGTTATAAGTTTATTTCTTTTCCTGATAGCCCTAACAATTATTAATAATACAATCAGATTATCAATATACTCAAAGAGGTTCTTAATCAGAACAATGCAGCTTGTTGGAGCAACCAGGGCTTTTATACGTAAACCTTTTCTTGTCAGAAGTGCAATTCACGGCCTCATAGCAGCATTAATTGCGCTTATTCTTTTGATGAGTCTGATATATCTTATCGAAGAAGAGTTTTTTCGTTTTATTTCATTCGGGAATATTTATCTACTTCTTGTGTTGTCAGGAGCAATTATAATTCTCGGTATAGTTATTTCAGTTGTCTCATCATATTTTTCGGTAAACAAGTACCTGAGCATATCTGAAGATAAATTATACTACTGAAACTATGGCAAAAAGAGAAACAGAAAAAGATAGGAGAAGGTTTGCCCTTCCACCTGATAATTACAAATTTATAGCAATAGGCTTTGTAATTCTTGTTATTGGATTTATTCTTATGCTGGGAGGAAAATCGGAGAATCCGGAACAGTTTAGTGAAAAAATTTTCAGTTTCAGAAGAATAACACTGGCTCCTATAATTGTTGTGGTCGGGTTTGTTTTTGAAATCTGGGCAATAATGAGAAAACCCCGTGAAAAATAAATAAATTCACTCTTTCAGATGAATATTTTTAATGCAATAATCCTGGGATTAATTCAGGGTCTGACAGAATTTTTACCTGTTAGCAGTTCAGGCCACCTTGAAATAGCAAAATCAATATTCGGTCTGGAAACGGAAAGCAGTTTTTATTTTACTGTGGCAGTTCACGGTGCTACAGTAATGAGCATAATTGTGGTTTTCTGGAATGAGATAATGAAATTGCTTAAAGGATCACTTCAGTTGAAGCTTAATGATGAAAATAAGTACAATCTAAAAATTATTGTTTCGATGATACCAGTTGTTCTTGTCGGATTTTTTTTCAAGGACACTGTTGAGGCCATGTTTACGGGTAATCTGGTTTTTGTTGGCACAATGCTTATTGTTACTTCAGTTATTTTATTTGCAGGGCATTTTTTAAGCATGAAAAAGAGTGGCAAAGGTATCGGATATATTGAGGCATTTACGATTGGAATTGCACAGGCCGTGGCAGTTATTCCGGGTATTTCAAGGTCGGGAGCAACCATTTCAACAGGACTTATGTTGGGAGTAAAGAAGGACGAGGTAACAAAATTCTCATTTTTAATGGTTTTAATTCCAATAGTGGGAGCAAATATTGTTGAATTATTGTCAGGCGATTTTGTTAAAGGAGATGCGAATGTAGCTGTTTTGATTGCCGGATTCCTTTCTGCCTTTTTTTCAGGGTTTCTGGCATGCAAATGGATGATAACTCTTGTGAGAAAGAGCAAAATGATCTGGTTTTCGGTATATTGTTTACTAGCGGGAATTGCAGCAATAATTGCAGGTTAATCGGGTGAAGGAGGAAAAATTAAACATATTTGAGGAAGGGAAAATTCTGTTGATGGATAAGCCGGTTTACTGGACATCATTTGATCTGGTGAACAAAGTGAGAATTATGCTCAGGGAAACACTTGGCCTGAGAAAATTAAAGGTTGGTCATGCTGGTACGCTTGATCCTCTAGCGAGTGGGCTGATGATTTTATGTACCGGTAAGGCTACAAAAAGGATTGAAGAGTACAGCGGGATGGATAAAGAATATACCGGAGAAATTTTTCTTGGCGCAACTACGCCATCTTATGATCTAGAAACAGAGATAGATGCCACTTATCCTACGGCTCATATTACAGAGACACAGGTCAGGAGTGTCCTGGAAAAGTTCCTTGGCGAACAGGAACAGGTCCCTCCGGTATATTCTGCCAAACTGGTAAAAGGAAAGCGGCTTTATGAATATGCCAGAAAAGGTGTTAAGGAAGAGGTAAAACCTGTCAAGGTAGTCTTTAAGGAGATTGAACTGCTGGAATTCAGGATTCCGGTGGTAAAGCTCAGGATTCTGTGCAGTAAAGGTACTTATATAAGGGCTTTTGCAAGGGATGTTGGAATTGCGTTGAATTCAGGCGCCTATCTATCATCATTGGTAAGGACAGCAATAGGTCCTTACAGGCTAGAGGAGGCTATGGATCTGGATAGGTTTAAAAAATTTCTTGAGCAAATGAAACAAAATAGAAATTTTTACGTATAAAGGTTTCAGCCTTATCTTATGTTAAATACTTTTTGTTGAATCAAAATTAAATATTAGCTGCAAATATGAAACTATCACAATTCAGGTACACTTTACCACAGGAGCTTATTGCCCTGTACCCTGCACCAAACAGGGATGAATCGAGGTTGTTTGTCG
>JBASIK010000134.1:0-2265 GCA_049654745.1 Bacteroidales bacterium | reverse complement strand
CGGTTTCAGTAATTAAAGCTGACTTCCTCTCCAGAAACCATATAACAGATGCTACCGAGCTTATAACAAAGACATCGGGTATTGAAGTACTTGATGGTCAAGCCTCTATTAGAGGCGGAAGCGGATTCAGCTACGGTGTGGGTAGCAGGGTAATGGCTCTTGTCGACGGCCTTCCACTTCTCTCACCCGACGCTGGTGGCATCAGGTGGCAATACCTGCCGGTTGAAAACCTATCGCAGGTTGAAATAATAAAAGGAGCATCATCTGTTATGTACGGCTCCTCCGCACTTAACGGCATAATAAACTTCCGCACTGCCGATGCAAGCAATATACCGGTTACAAAGTTTTTTGCCGAAGCAGGTCTTTACTGCAAACCCGGCAACGAAGAATGGAAATGGTGGACAACACCGAGAGTCTTCTCCACAGTTTCTTTTACACACCTGAGAAAGGAAGGCAGCACCGATCTCGGATTTATTGTTAACCTTTTCACAGATAACAGCTACAGAAAATTCAACGATGAAAAGCTTGGAAAGGTAGGCCTGAAAGTAAAACACTTCAGCAAAAAAACAGAAGGGCTCAATTACGGAATCAATTTCACCGGAGGTCTCACTGATAAAACTGATTTCCTGCTGTGGGGCAATGCAAAAGATTCAGCTCTTATTCAGGACACTTCAAGTGTATCGTTTCTGCACGGAAGGTTTATGGCGGCCGACCCTTTCATATCATACTCGAAGCAGGAACGTTTCAGGCATGATTTCAGAGCCAGAATACAATCGAACGAAAACCGCTTTCCGGTGAAGGTGAAAAACAACGCACGTACATTTTCTATTTACTCCGAGTACCAGTTGTGGTACAAACTTTCAGATTTGATGAGCATCACTGCAGGAGCTTCCGAAACATGGAACAAAATCAATTCAAATTTTTTCGGAGACCACAATGGCATTAACCTTGCCGCTTTCGGGCAGGCAGAAATGAAACCGTCGGAAAGGCTTAAACTTGTTGCCGGAGTAAGACTGGAGCAGAACATTCTCGATTCTGATGCCGATAAAATCGTACCCGTTTTCAGGGCCGGGGTAAACTGGCAGGCTGCTGATTATACCTTCATCAGGGCATCATTCGGACAGGGTTACCGGTTCCCGTCAATAGCCGAGAAACATGCTTCTACAACCCTCGGCTCAGTTACTATCTTCCCCAACCCAACACTACAGGCCGAGTCGGGCTGGAGTTCCGAAGCCGGAATAAAACAGGGCATCCTCATCGGTAAAAACATAACCGGACAGGCCGATCTCTCGTTGTTCTTCTCACAGAACAGGAACTTCATAGAGTATCTTTTCGGCCTCTACCCCGACGGACTCGGTTTCAGGGCAGACAACATTGAACAATCGAGGATCTACGGTGCCGAGATTGAGTTTCTGCTTAACCGCTCAACCGGCAGCCTTAACACCACAATGAGCGGAGGATACACTTTTGTTATGCCCGTAGACCTGAGGGCAGATGCACCTTATGGTGAAATTACCTATCTGAAATACAGAAGAAAACATTCATTCAAGCTGAACCTTAATGCTGCATGGAAGAAGCTGGAATCGGAATTTACAGTATATATAAAATCCAGGATCCTCAACATAGATGATGTATTCGTCAATCCGATGACAAGAGAAGCAATACTGCCGGGGTTCTACGACTACTGGCTGACTCATAACACAGGTTATTTTGCAGCAGATCTGAGTCTGGGTTACAACATCAACCGCTGGCTGAAAATATCTATGGCGTTGAAAAACGCCACAAACACCGAATATATGGGACGTCCGGGCGATATACAGCCACCCAGAAATATCAGCGTGAGATTAACTGGAAAATTGTGATATTTGAAAACATGAAGCCCATTCACATTGGAACTTTGATTCTGGTCTCACCATTGTTGCTACCCGGATGTGCGGGAGAGCATGGTGAAAAACCTTCAGGTAGGAAACCTAATATCCTGATAGCGATGGGTGACGATATTTCATATCCTCACATGGGGGCATACGGCACTTCATGGATCAAGACACCCGGGTTCGACAGAGTTGCAAAAGAGGGACTCCTTTTTTACAATGCCTACACGCCCAATTCAAAATCATCACCCTCAAGGGCATGCTTCCTTACAGGAAGAAACTCATGGCAGCTGGAAGAAGCAGCAAATCATGTACCTTATTTTCCGGAAAAATTTAAATCATTTATAGAAGTACTGGGCGAAAACGGATACTTCACAGGTTATACTGCCAAAGG
>JBASIK010000133.1:0-3643 GCA_049654745.1 Bacteroidales bacterium | reverse complement strand
AATGGACCCAGACTATCCTTAAGGAAGAGTATGGTACAGGCCCCGGCGGACTTAGTGGAAATGAGGACGCAGGCCAGATGTCGGCATGGCTGGTCTTTGCCATGATGGGCTTCTACCCGGTTAACCCGGCATCAAATGAATATGTAATAACCACACCAGCATTTGATGAAGTGCGTATAGTGGTGCCCGGTAGAAATACCTTTCTTATAACCTGCCTCGACCGCCCCTCAGGTAATGTATACATAGCTGCAATGAACAGAAACGGTGCCAGATATTACAACTGGTTCATAACTCATGACGATATCGTGAAAGGGAGCAGATTTACATTTTACCTGACTCAGAAATTTCCTTTCTGATAACACATTTTGTTTTTACAACACAAATTATTAGTGTATGCCAGAGTTCCTGACAAAGAAATTATGTTAATTATTTTCGAAATATCAACATAGAGATATTAACAATGGTTATAATAATAAAGCTATTTTCATACTTGCTAATGCTTCTAAAATCATTAAAGTTTCATAATTTTGAACTACCAGCAGAAGCTACAACAGAATATTTGGAAATTTCTGTCAAACCAAAAACCGGGGAATATGAAAAAGATAACATTATTTCTTATTATTGCAGGGATTACTGCCGTATTTTTCTCGTGCAGTAAAGAAAAAGAATCTGAACGCTTCACGCTGTTAACAGCACATATCTGGACAAGCGACAGCCTGCTTGTCAACGGCGTTGATGCAGGAGGGCCAGGGGGCATGCTCGAAAAATTCAAGGGAGATGCTAAATTCGAGAAGGACGGAACGGGATACTTTGGTAAATACAAGGGGACATGGAGGTTTGCCTACGGGGAAGAGAATCTGGTGATTGAATCTGATTCACTGCAGGTTCCTCTCACCGCCAAAATTGTATTGCTTACAACTACAGACCTTAAAATCACAACTGTTTATCCCAATCTTGCAAATCCTCAGAACCCATTTAACATACGAATGACATTCAAACCGAAACAATGAGGTTATTTCTATCTGCGATAATTCTATTTGCGGGTAATATTATTCCTGTACTGAATGCTCAGTCTGTTATAAAAGGCAGAGTCTCCGACAGGGACACCGGAGAACCCCTTGCAGGAGTCTATGTCATTTACGGAAACGGGCTCGGCACCTCAACCGACGAATATGGAAACTATTCATTCAAAACCGATTCTGCAAAAATTACCGTCACCTTTCAATATTTAGGATACAAAACCGTCACACGTCAACTCAACCTCAGGAGAAATGAGGTTCATAATGTTGATGTTCAGCTCGAAACCGAGACACATTCGATAAATCAGGTGGTTGTAAGTGCCGATCGGGTCGAACATAGAATCTCGGAAATGATTGTTTCGGTTTCAGTAATTAAAGCTGACTTCCTCTCCAGAAACCATATAACAGATGCTACCGAGCTTATAACAAAGACATCGGGTATTGAAGTACTTGATGGTCAGGCATCTATTAGAGGCGGAAGCGGATTCAGCTACGGTGTGGGTAGCAGGGTAATGGCTCTTGTCGACGGTCTTCCACTTCTCTCACCCGACGCTGGCGGCATCAGGTGGCAATACCTGCCGGTCGAAAACCTTTCGCAGGTCGAGATTATAAAAGGTGCTTCATCGGTCATGTACGGCTCCTCCGCACTTAACGGCATAATAAACTTCCGCACTGCCGATGCAAGCAATATACCAGTTACAAAATTTTTCGCCGAGGCAGGACTTTACTGCAAACCCCGCAACAGCGAATGGAAATGGTGGACAACACCTAGAGTCTTTTCCACAATCTCGTTCACCCATCTCAGAAAAGAAGGAAACACCGACCTCGGATTTATTGTTAACCTTTTCACAGATAACAGCTACAGGAAATTCAACGACGAAAAACTCGGCAAAGTAAGTCTGAAAGTCAAACACTTCAGCAAAAAAACAGAAGGGCTCAATTACGGAATCAATTTAACCGGAGGCCTTACGGATAAAACCGACTTTCTATTATGGGGCAATGCAAAGGATTCAGCACTTATTCAGGATACTTCCAGCGTGTCGTTTCTCCATGGAAGGTTTCTGGCAGTTGACCCTTTCATATCCTATTCGAAACAGGAACGTTTCAGACATGACTTCAGAGCCAGAATACAATCGAGCGAGAACCGCTTTCCGGTAAAGGTGAAAAACAACGCCCGCACTTTCTCCATTTACTCTGAATACCAGCTATTGTACAAACTTTCAGATTTAGTGAGTATCACTGCAGGAGCATCTGAAACATGGAATAAAATCAATTCTAATTTTTTCGGCGATCATAATGGTATAAACATTGCTGCTTTCGGGCAGGCAGAGATGAAACCATCTGAAAGGCTTAAGCTTGTTGCCGGAGTGAGGCTGGAAGAAAACATACTCGATTCGGATGCCGACAAACTGGTACCTGTTTTCAGGGCAGGAGTGAACTGGCAGGCCGCTGATTATACTTTCATCAGAGCCTCATTCGGTCAGGGTTACCGGTTCCCGTCAATAGCCGAGAAACATGCTTCCACAACACTCGGCTCAGTTACCATCTTCCCCAACCCTACACTGCAGGCCGAATCGGGATGGAGTTCAGAAGCCGGTATAAAACAGGGCATTTTGATAGGGAAAAATATTACAGGACAGGCAGACCTTTCAGTGTTCTTCTCTCAGAACAGGAACTTCATAGAATATCTTTTCGGTCTCTATCCCGACGGACTTGGTTTCAGAGCAGATAACATTGAACAATCGAGAATCTACGGTGCCGAAGTTGAATTTCTGCTTAACCGCTCAAACGGCAACCTTAACACCACAATAAGCGGAGGATATACTTTCGTTATGCCAATCGACCTGCGGGAAGGGTCACCATCTGATGAAACAACATACCTGAAATATAGAAGAAAACATTCATTCAAACTAAACCTCAACAATACATGGAAGAGGCTTGAATCGGAGCTTACCTTATATGTCAGATCTAAAATCCTTAATATTGATGATGTTTTTGTTAACCCGATGACAAGAGAGGCAATACTGCCGGGATTCTACGATTACTGGCTTACTCACAACACAGGTTATTTTGCAGCAGACCTGAGTCTTGGATACAACATCAACCACTGGCTGAAGATATCAATGGCACTGAAAAATGCTACAAACACCGAGTATATGGGTCGTCCGGGAGATATCCAGCCCCCAAGAAACATTAGTGTGAGATTAACAGGAAAATTGTGATATTTGAAAAATGAAACCGATTCATATAGGAACTTTAATTCTGGTTTCACCTCTGCTTTTACCTGGATGTACAGGAGGCCACGAGAAGAAAATATTAAGCAGCAAGCCGAACATCCTGATTGCCATGGGTGATGATATATCATATCCTCATATGGGTGCATACGGTACCTCATGGATTAAAACACCCGGATTCGACAGGGTTGCAAAAGATGGCTTGCTTTTTTACAATGCCTACACGCCCAATTCAAAATCATCAGCCTCAAGGGCATGCTTCATTACAGGAAGAAACTCATGGCAGCTGGAAGAAGCAGCAAATCATGTACCTTATTTTCCGGAAAAATTTAAATCATTTATAGAAGTACTGGGCGAAAACGGATACTTCACAGGTTATACTGCCAAAGG
>JBASIK010000132.1:0-6074 GCA_049654745.1 Bacteroidales bacterium | reverse complement strand
GTTCTGCAGATGAATAATCGTAGAACAGAATTAAATCAAATTCATCATTGCACAGTGGTATAAAAATATTTTCATCCATTCCCCATTCACTGTACAGCACTACAAGCTCCTGATTTTTTTCCCTTCTCCTGATGTATGTTTTCATTCAAAATAAATTGTACAAAAACTTACTTTTCCCCTGTTTTTAAATTTCCGGAACTATTTCGGCAAAAATATAGTAAATATAATTTTTTTAAATGAAATTGTTCAGGATGAATCAGAAGTAATGACGGAAAAGTTTAAAATAAAAGATTAACAAGAAAAACCCCTGTTTTTACGAACAAAGGATTATAATAAAAAAAGAGGAGTAAAAGGAATGGTTGTGGTTTGGGAGCGGGCTTTTTTGAGATAGTCCCCGTGTCTACTGTCTGATAAAAGGAAGGTACGAGGGCAAGCTGGCGCTTTGCCTCTGGTCCTGAAATGTGAAAGTCAATGTCTGCAATACAATCCTGTTGATTTTCACAACCAAACTCTTTTAACTCCTCCAACTTAATAGCATAATGCTATCGAATCAAATATATAAATAATTAAATTATTATCAAAATTTTTTTCTTTTATTGGAATTCAATTTTTAAACTATTTTATTGCTTTCTGATTTTATAATATTCTTTATGTTAACAATTATGGTCATAAGAAAGATTTTACCTTTTTAACTTCTTTAATCTGATTAATCTCAAAATTTTAATCTTCTTTTACTGAATACGCATTTTATTAAAAATGCATAAATTTGATTAACAGTTCTGTTATATATCTATTATGAAAACATTTATTGCTGAATTAGAGCAGGTTTATAAAAAAGATAGTAGTGGACTTGTGGCTGAATATCTGAATGATAAAGGTGGCGTATGGCATTTTCATCCCGAATATGAAATACTGCTGAATCTGAAAAACAACGGCACCAGAATAATTGGTAATAACGTTGAGCTGTTCGATGAATATGATATGGTTTTGATTGCAGGCAATGTGCCTCATTGCTGGAACTATTACAAAACGGGGGAGAGCTTACCCGAGAATCATAGTATTGTAGTTCATTTTCCTTTGAATTTTTTCGGTAATGAATTCCTGAATCAGCATGAGATGGTAAAGGTGCGGGAGTTGTTCGCTGAAGCTGAAAAAGGAGTGGCATTTTCTGTCCAGGATGCAAAAACAGCAGAAAAAATACTTACCTCAATGGTGTCTCACAGCGGAATCGATAAAATCCTGGACTTTTTTCATCTGCTTAAATTAATGTGTAATTCCACACAACGCAGGCAACTAAGCACCGAGAACTACAAAATAGGCTTTGAAAGGCCGGCAAATAAAATTATTGCAAAAGTACTGAGCTTTATAAGAGAAAACTATAATAAACATCTGACGCTTAAAGATGTGAGCAATGTCGCTGACATGAAACCCTTTTCATTCAGCAAGTATTTTAAAAAATATACAGGGACAGGATTTATTGAATATTTAAATCAGGTAAGGGCTAACAGAGCCTGTTACCTTTTAAGGGAAACAGATACTGCAATTCATGATATAGTAAAAGATTGTGGTTTTTTCAGTGTTTCGAATTTCAATAAGCAGTTTAAAAAAATCATGGGGATATCACCCAGGTCATACAGGGCTCAGTTTAGGAATAATTAATGAGATTATTATATTTTTGTCACCTGTTTTTGTTATTTCTAATATTGTTGGTTTAATTAAAATTAATTAAATGAGGAGACTGTTAATATTTTCATTTTTAATAGTTTATTCCTTCCTGTTATTTGCTTTTCAGGATGAAAGTGGTTTCAATTGTTCAACTGTAATAATAGGCAGGGAAGCCAGTGCTACCGGATCTGTTATTGTAGCTCATAATGAAGATGATGGAGGTAATCAGATTGTTAATTTCTATAAAATACCGGGGAAAGATAATAGAAAAGGAGAGGTGATAAAATTCAAAGAAGGAGGAGTAGAACCATTGGGCTCACATTCCTGGACATGCTTATGGTTTGAAATGCCAGGCCAGGATTTTGCAGATACGTATGTCAACGAACATGGTGTATTGATTACTTCAAATGCATGTACATCCAGAGAATTATACGGAGAGATAAAGGATGGGGGAATTGGCTATGAACTAAGAAGATTGATCGCTCTGAGAGCATTATCGGCAAGAACTGGAGTTGAATTAGCTGCTTATCTTGTGGAAAAATGGGGATATAATGGCTCTGGAAGAACTTACATAATTGCCGATAAGAATGAGGCCTGGCTTTTTGCTGTTGTAAGAGGCAAAAACTGGGTGGCACGCAGAGTGCCCGATAACCATGTGGCATTTATTCCGAATTATTACACTATAACTGATGTGGATACCACCGACAATGATAACTGCCTGACCTCAAAAGATCTAATAAAATATGCTATAAGAAGAGGATGGTATAACCCGGAAAAAGATGGTAAATTCAATTTTGCAAAAGTTTACTCGTCCGAAAGAAATCTTACAAACATGTCAAATATAGGCAGAATGTGGATGGCAGTGAATCTTCTCTCGGGTATGAGTTACAAAAAGGATGATGCTTTCCCATTCTCGTTTCAACCCAGAAAAAAAATAGAATTGGAAGATATTTTTAATTTGCTTTCCAATCATTATGAGGGAACAGATCTTGACGATTCAAAAAACTATACTAAAGGATCCCCTCATGAAAACAAGACACAAAACATATGTGCTTCACATCAGCAACTTTCATTTGTTGCTGAACTTCGACAAAACCTTCCTTTTGATATTGGAATACGAATATGGGTCGCTCCCAGACGGGGTTGCGTAAACGCATATATGCCAATATTTTTCGGTGTTACTGAATTTCCCTCAAATATGGTTATGGATAACCCTGAAATTGCTTATGAGCTTCATTTTAAAAGGGATCAATCAATATACGACAGAACACGCCCAATGGCATGGTGGAATTTTGTGGCTGTGGCTGAATGTACCGACCAGGATTTCATAAAGCGATATCCTGAGCGTAAAAGAACAAAGGAAGATCTGCAAAAGACTTTTGCAAAAATGGCAGCAAGGGTTGAAAAAGAGTATCTGCCGATTTATAAGAAACAACCACAGAAAGCAGCAGCATTGATTAATGATTTTACAAAAGAAGTTATTGAAAAGACAATCGATGAAAACAACAAGTTTCTTAAGCAATATAATTGCCTGAAATAATTGTTGAAATTTACTTTCTTATATAACTGAAGCTTTATTTATCAAACTATTCTTATTTGCAGAAACTGAAAAAAGAATTAATTTTGCATTCGGTTTTAATTAAAAGATTGATCCGGAAATACGAGGAAACAATCTGACAGTTATGGATCTGGAGAGTTGGGTATGAGTGTTGGGACAGTAAAGAGATAATAAAAGTAATATAATGGTTCCGTAGCTCAGCTGGATAGAGCAACAGCCTTCTAAGCTGTGGGTCGAGCGTTCGAATCGCTCCGGAATCACAAAAGAGCAGCCTATGTGCTGCTCTTGTTGTTTTTAGAAATGTTAATCTTGATTTTCACTGACTCCTGAGGAGAGGAACGAATCTTACCATAGCAAGCTGTGTCCGTTCGATCTTTCCATTCTTTTTAACAGCAAGTACCAGGCGCTGGGCTGACCATTGCGGTCCGACAGGCATAATAAGTCTTCCATTTTCTGCAAGCTGGTCAAGCAATGGTTGTGGAATATGGTCGGTAGCTGCAGTAACCATTATTATATCATAGGGAGCATGCTCTTTCCAGCCATTGTAACCGTCACCGGTTTTTACAATAATGTTTTTGTATCCCAGACGTTTAAGTCTGTCTTCTGCTTCCCTTGCAAGCTCAGGAATAATTTCTATTGTGTAAACAGTATCTACAATCTCAGCAAGAACAGCCGCCTGATAGCCTGAACCTGTCCCTATTTCAAGCACATTTTTATTTTTCGAAGGCCGCGCCAGCTCTGTCATATATGCCACAATAAAAGGCTGGGAAATTGTCTGGTTATATCCTATCGGGAGTGGTGTATCCTCATATGCCCTGTGAATGTATTCTTTTGGTACAAACAGATGCCTGGGTACTTTCAGCATGGCTTTAATTGTCTGGGGATTTCTTATACCATTGGCAATAATCTGCTTGTTAACCATTTCCTTACGGAGCTCAGCAAATTTGTTTTCATCCTGCGAAAAAGTGCAGGAAATGAAAAGAATGAAAAAAACACCGGTTACAAGTAAGAATCTCATCTCAATCCAGACTCATATTTCACTAAAAGTTTCAGAATTTTAACTCTATTCAAAGTTAAAAATTATATCCAATTATTCTTAAGAATCCCTTGCCTATGAATTCAATAAGCGGCCAGATTGGCAGTAAATTTACCTTAAAAACAAAGGTCATCAGAATGAGTGTGAACAAAATCATTGCTCCGTATTTGTATGCAGCCTGATATACTGCAGGGTACTTTTTGAAAAAGTGAAACAACAGATGAGAACCATCTAACGGTGGAAGGGGTATCATATTAAACACAAACAGACCCCAATTTATGAAAATGGCATAAATGAATAGCTCCCATAATAAATCTGCAATATAAACGCTATTTAATATCAATACTAAAACGACCGATAAAAGTATGGCAGTGAGTGCATTGGAAACAGGACCTGCAACAGCTATTTTAAGCACGTCAGTTTTAGGATTCTTTAGATTCATTTCGTTGAACTGCACAGGTTTCGCCCAGCCAAATCCGGCGAAAAACAACATTAAAAATCCCAGCAAATCAATATGTTTAAGCGGATTTAACGTTACCCTTCCCTGGTCACGCGATGTATTATCACCACATCTATGGGCGATATAAGCATGACTGAACTCGTGAATTGTCAGACCAACAACAATACCTGGTAAAAGTTTCAGACTGTGAATAATATCAATGCTCATGAATAACTTGCTGATTACAATAAAACTTTTTTCAATATTTTAATTCTTAAATGCTTATATTACAGTATTTTCATAATTGAAATTACACAAAGGTCGAGAATATATTTCACAAATGATTTCAAAGTCTCCAATCATTAAATATATTTGTTTTGTTACAGTTAACCGAAAATGTTGATTAATGTTCAATAAGCCGAATATAATACTTATAAGGTAACTGTGCAAAAACAGGATATAAACAAAATGATACGCAGGTTAATTTAAAATGTAGTATGGTAAAAAAACTGATTTTTACGTTTACGATTCTGTCATTTGTTGCAACCGGAATAAAGTCGCAGGAGCCTGATGATACTCTTGTATATCTAATCACATGTTCTCCAGGAACAGCTACTTATTCGATTTATGGGCATAGTGCGCTCAGAGTTGTAATTCCTTCTTCAGGGTATGACATGGTTTATAACTGGGGCGTGTTTGATTTCAATACCCCCCATTTTGTCTGGAAATTTGCCGGAGGAAGACTTAACTATATGCTGGGAGTTTATCCTTACGACCTTTTTTTGAGAGACTATTTCATGGAAAGAAGATCTGTCTATTCTCAGAGGGTAAATCTTGAAAGCTCAGAAATCAGGCACTTGATGTATCTTCTTGAGGAAAATCTGAAACCTGAAAATATTTATTACAGGTACGATTTTTTTTATGATAACTGCTCTACGAGGATACGCGACATATTTGAAAAAATATTTTCTGACAGACTTGTCTATCCTGTTGAAGAAAAGAAAGATATGCCCACCTTCAGAGATAAGATAAATGAGTATCAACGTTATTATCCATGGTTAAAGGCTGGTGTGGATCTGCTTCTGGGATTGCCTGCTGACAGGAAAGCTTCATTCCGCGACTTGATGTTTTTACCAGAATACCTTCAACGCAACCTCTCAGCTTCAATGATTAAAAGAGGCGACAGAAGCGAGCCCCTGCTACAGGATACAGAAACAATCATAGAATTTGAACCCATCAATGTAAAAAACCCATTTTATTCCAGTCCTCTCTTTGTGTTTGGGTTAATTTTAATTATCATAATACTTATTTCTACAAGGTTCAGAAATTTAACTTACATTAAATATTTTGATATTCTGATATTTACAATTTTTTCA
>JBASIK010000131.1:0-4515 GCA_049654745.1 Bacteroidales bacterium | reverse complement strand
GAATATCCTCTTTGCACATGCCCTGCATGCTCGAAAAGAAATCTGACATCAGTCACAATTAATCCGGTTTCCTCTTTCAGTTCTCTAACAGCAGCTTGAGTTATTGATTCTCCTTTATTCGTCCCTCCCCCAGGGAGAACATACAGTCCTCTCCTACCAGCAACTACCAGTATGCCCCTTGGAGTTTCGATAATTGCGGTGCTTCGTCTTCTTTTCCTTATCTTTAGCATGTAGTACACTTCTCAACAGGAGGTATTATTCAAAAGATAAGTAATAGGGCGTCAGAGGTTTGAAAATTTAGATTGATAAAAATCGTAAGAAATCATAGAAATACTTGTTGTTATTTAGGCAGAATTTTTCAGAAATCTGAAACTTTTAGAATATCCATAGATTTTACCATGAAACTTATGGATAAACTCAAAAGCAAATTTACAGAAGAATCAGTACACTACCTATCGGTATAGAGTCAATATATTACCATTGATATTACGGTAACTATACAGGAACAGTAGCTTTCGTTGTTACCCCAGAAGGATATTAAAGGTTATTTCGTTTCTTCTCATTGATTTTTATTGTTCTTTGTTCTTACTTCTTTAAATCTTTCTACTATTGTGGTTATTATACCTTTACCGGAATTATAATCATCTCGATACTTTTCATCTATATCCTGTACTTCGCGTCCGTTTATTTCAATATCGTATGCCTCAAACCATACTATTATGAAACTTTTTATGGTAACACCCGCAAAGGCAAGTGCTCCTATAAACCAATTTTGTCCAAAAAAATACCCTAAGAAGAATAAAAATGATGATGTTATGCAATAGGTTGACAGCATATTGTAGACATCTTGTTTTCTTATGTTTATGGCTATTCTGCGGTTATTTTTCTCAAGTTCGTGTCCTTCTCGGTATTTAATTGAATTTTTTGTTTCTACAAATTTATATCTTACTACTGTGAGAGGTTTGAATGAGAAGAAAAAAGCTAAGAAGAGCGTAATAAAACATAACTTTATAGAAACAGTGGATTCTGGAGGATGGAGGGCTGAGCTAAGTATCAAATTGATATCAAGTTTGTCGTAAACGTAGACAAGTGCAACTATATAAAAACCTGCTATTGTAAATATAAATTTTAATAACGATAAACTTCTTTCTGAGCCGTTATCGAATTTTTCTATTAAATCTTTCTCAATCTCTCTTTGAGATACGTATTCATCATCCAATGAGGACACTGTCCGAAAGTCAATGATTTAACGTGGGTGGAATGCTTATTAGTTAACATTTCCATAAATTCTTTATGATTTGCTTCAAAAAATAATATAGACTTCAATCTCGTCTTCCTTCTACGCAATCCCTGCGGAATGAGATTACCTGTAGGCTTCATACAGGTGATCATGCCTGCGACATGTACGAAAAGCTTGGAAGAGAGAAGTACAGAAAAAAAGAAGAAAAAAGAAAATTAATATAAATTTTTCTTTGCTTCATTCATCTGAGCAAGTTCTTTATCGATTTTATTGATGGTCGTTTGATTTGTTAGATTACCTTCTGCAGCAGAAACTACATCCCTTGCTTCACTTAAATAGTTTCTATATTTTTGATGGATCTCAAAGGCATCTTCTGAATATGACATACTGGTCATCCCAGACCGTATTATTTCACTCTGAATGGCTTGATCAACATCCTCAGCTTCCACCATACCTGCTAGTGTATAATTCACTGCATTTTCTACCCTATCTGCCCTTTCCTGTACATCTTTCGTAACGTTTTCAGGCTGAGGGGCAAACGCATCATATTGAGCCGTTATTATCACACCGCCTCCTCCGACAACAGCTGCATATCCAAGTGTACATATCGCTATAGTGCAAACTATTAAAGTTATGATAACTGCTGAAGTTTTTATAATAATAACATCTCCTTCGTTTATATGAAGACGTTGAGACGAGAAGCTTTTTAAATTTTTCTTTTTTCCTCAAAATAAATAAAAATTATACATCCATTTACTTTACATACAGGAATATCCAGCCAATAAATATTATAGAAAATAAAAAAGCAGGGATATAAAGTTTAATTTGTATTAAATGAATAATAATAACGGTGTTTTAAAAAATGATTCCTGAAGTATTTATTTCGTACACTCTTTCTACATTAGATAAGTTGGTTGATTATGTAAACAATGAGTCTAAAGAAAAAGCGTTTGTAAAATCAACCATGAAAGAAGCTTTGTTGGGGTGCTGTGTTGATTGGAAAACTCGAAGCTATTTTACTTCGACAAAAGATTCGGATGCAAAACTTAAACGGTATGCTGAAATGTTAAATACAGTTTCGGTTAAATTCCATACTGCTGATATGTTGAACATTCACCTATGTGAACGCATATGGGAGTGTACAAAGAAAATGGTAGAGATAGCCGACGAACCCAAGCATCAGGATAATACTGGGGATCCCTATGAGCAGGTAACAGAACTGCTGTTTACTGATCTAAAACATATTTATGAGGACTTTGATGAGTTGTATGAAGCTGCCTGAAAATCGGATTGAAAATAAGAGTCTTTGTAGCTGTTACCTTTGTAATTGCTGTCCTGAGAGTTTGGTAACCAGTTGTTCCTGCTTTTCATTCATAAGTTGAAAGGAAACAAAACAATAAGACCTCAGAGTGGGCACAATTAATCTGGTATGAGGGGTGATCTTGCCTTAAGCTGCAACCTCGGTTTCAGTAGGACTATTCTTTGTTCTGAGAATAAACGGCGAAGGCGGTGATATCTGCCTCATTATCATGCAGACGGTCATACCTTCAACTCAGCGAGAATAAAGGAAACGTTTGCAACTTAATATGGTGAGAGGACTAACTGAGTCTGAGAATTAGTTCCCTTACTTTCAGATTCATTCCCTCCGATTCCCACCATTACAAAAAAGTAAAATGAGGAATATTATAATTTTTTCATTTTTTTGTCTTCTTATGTTCCTTCTAATAAAGCGCTAGCTCTATTCATATGCCCTGTACTTGAGACTACATAATTTTGAATTTTTTGTTCATAATCCAAGTTTCTCACAGGCACTCCGTAGGCTAGAGACTCATCTGCACTCATAACTATGTATTTACCTGCTGAATTGAGGTCAGTTAATGCCTGCACCCATTCATTTTGAGCTTCTTGATATTTAGGAGATAAAGTGTAATTGCTGTTTTCATCAAGACCGCTCTGAGTGTCATTAACAAGATCCTGCCCGTATGACTTCAGCAGGTTATAATCTGAAATATTTGCAGCCATTCCTACATTATCCATATCCGACTGAATCAATGATCCATATTTCTCAATATGTTTCATCCATTCCATATCTTGATTTTCCGCATCATTCGATTGCTGTAAGCTTGCCTGAGTAGAATTATTCTCGTTAATATTTTCAGTACAACCTATTGCCAGCATGGACACTAGCATTATAGTCAAAGCAAAAAAACATTTCTTCATGATCAAACCCTGTTATTTATAATTAATATCAAAAAAATTATGGCTTGGTGTATTAATTTTTTATTATTTTTTCAATTTTCTACAGACTTTTAATTCCTTCCTTTGCAGGATTCTCAGTTCATTATACACTTGTTTACAGGAAAACTACTGCATTTTTGAATTTTTCCTGGAATTCTTCTCATTACATTTTTTATTCACGTAACAGTAAAAACGTCTCCCACTCTAGGCCGCTTTGAGACGTTTTTAAAACAAGATGTAAAGGACATATTTTAAAAGACAAACAGCGCTGAGAATATTCAGAAATAGCTGAAATACATCAAAATTAATTAGAGATTTTCCAGCACTACTTTCAAAAGTATAATTAAAGCAAGAACCAAAATAAAAGTCCATACCAGAGGCAAAAGAATCCGCAGCAAAAAATACAGTATTATAGCTATGAGAATTAACTGAACTAAAGATATTCTTCTTCCGGCACGCAGAAAGCGGCGATTCCATCCCCTGGTCACTAATAAGCACCTTTAAAACTGAGATCCTGTTTTCTTATAAAACTGATGTCCTGTTTTTATATTTCATTTCAGACTTTATAAATTTTGTCCAAAAAACAGTAAAAGTAAAACCAGACCATTAAATAGGCTGGTAAAAGTAAGCAGGTCTGCTGGGAATCGAACCCAGGTTCGGAGCTCCGGAGGCTCCAGTGATATCCTCTACACTACAGACCTTCATATGGAAATGTTCGAATTTGGGAAAAATTTGAATTGGTTAACTGGCTGATAAAACTGTGATCAGTCAACTGGCTGTTTATAGTGCCAAATAGCTTATAAATTTATCCCCAATAATGGAATAATTATCCTCAGACCGACAATGAAAATGAGTCTTGAGATAAATTAAGCCGGAAATTCCCGAAACCTGCGTAATAAAATTTCAGCTTTTTAGAGTAAGGCAATAGAGTTCATTTCCCGTTTTTATTCAGTTTTACGGCAGGAATAATTATTCTTCCCATTTATGCCCATACCTCTCATCAAATACGATTTCGGAAAGAGGCTTGCGGGTTGAAG
>JBASIK010000130.1:0-8282 GCA_049654745.1 Bacteroidales bacterium | reverse complement strand
CCGACAAATTTTATTTCCGTAATTTTACCCATGTTGTATTTGTTTTATACCAAAAACCAAATTACAACATTCGGGGGAAACCATATGGGAGTACCCCTTTTTTTATTATTTTAGTCGGACACTAGTGTTTTTTAATAAAAAACAAATTGAAAATGTTGATTTCTCCATATTTTTTTCTTTTAAATTAAACATAGTATTTGAATAATGCAATATGTAAATAAATGTAAATCAATGAATATGGTGATATAGGTGGACTTTGGGACAGCATTTTTATCTCCACCGAATACTCCACCAATTTTATGTTACTGCCTGCAATTAAATGGTAGTATTGAAATAGGAAAAATACTGAAAATGAAATCTTTTCAAGATTTTACATGTAATTGTAACCGGGATTGCGGAGAAAGAGGGATTATTTCATGATCCACCGGGTGAGATCCTGCAACCCAATTCACTCCCTTATTCGCAGGGCTCATAAGTACTTCTTATTTTCATTCATCCAGTCCATGGCAAGCCTGTCCTGTCTTCATGAAAATAAAAAGCCCGCAGCATCGCTGCGGGAGTGAATTGAGTTGCGGAGAAAGAGGGATTCGAACCCCCGGTCCCGATTACTCGGGACAACGGTTTTCAAGACCGCCGCATTAGACCACTCTGCCATTTCTCCATAGTTCTCTTTAAATTTATTTTATTTATTACACTTAGCCGCATTTAACCACGGCGTTTATCCCGAAACCTCGGGACTATTTCTCCATAATTCTATATAAATTTATTTTATTTATTACACTTAGCCGCATTTAACCACGGCGTTTATCCCGAAACCCCGGGACCATTTCTCCGGCGGCAAAGATAATATTTTTTTTAATTCAGGAATTTTGAACTAAAAACCAGATGTCAAAGAATTACTAATCAATTCTTTAAAAAAATTTTTCAACACAATATTAACAGCCTTTATTTGTGTTTAGCGCTTATTATTTATTATATTTCAGCAATTTAAAAGCTTTAGAAAAATTTCCATTCGTCAAAAAAAAACGGCTATTCGTCCTAAAAGCCCCACTATTTGCGGAAAAAAGTTAAAATAAATTTGCTTATGAATTAAAATAGAATAAATTTGTATTCAATAAAGGCTTTTAAGTCTAACTCTAAAATTAACTAATTATGACAAAAAAAGAATTAGTAAACTCAATCGCAAAGGATGCAGGCCTTACAATTAAGGATGCTGGTAAGGCTGTAAACGCATTTGTTTCCGCTGTAGGCAAGGCAATGAAAAAAGGCCAGAGACTTCAACTGCCCGGGCTGGGCACATTCTCAGTAGTTAAGAGAAGTGCAAGGGTTGTACGTAATCCTCGTACTGGCGCTAAACTGAATGTTCCCGCAAAGAAAGTTGTGAAGTTTAAACCAGCTCCCGCATTGAATAAAGGTCTCTAATCTGAAACTTAAATGAGGTGACTGGCCCCTGACAGAATCGTCAGGGGTTTTTTTTATTCATTTTACTATGATATTGTTCATTTTTATTATTTTTGATTTTTGATAAAAAATTAACCTGACTTAATGATTAACTGTATCATTGTTGATGACGATAAGGTGAGCTGTAAACTCCTTGAAGGTTTTGTAAAGAAAAACTCATCACTGAACCTTATGGGAGTTTACAACGACTCAATATCGGCACGCAATGATATCTCAAGAAGAAATGATATCGAACTTGTATTCCTAGATGTCCAGATGCCCGAAATGGACGGATTCGATTTTATAGGCAGTCTGGAGTTCCCTCCCAACATAATTATTGTTACATCTTCCGAAGCCTACGCCAGAAAAGCATTCGATATGAATGTGGTCGATTACCTTGTCAAACCAATAACATACGCACGGTTCTGCAAAGCTATTGACAAGGTTATTAAATATTATGCACGGAAAGAGTCAGGTAACCCGGCCGAAGAGGAAGAAATTTTCATCAAAAAGGGCTCATCACTGGTTAAAATAAAAATAAAAGATATAATCTACGTCGAGGCTCTCGAAAACTACGTGACACTCTCTACTAAAGATGACCGCTTTACAATTCATTTTACAATGAAAGCCATCGAAAACCACCTTCCCACTGGTTCTTTTGTGAGAGTTCACAGATCCTACATTGTCAATAAGAATATGATTCAGACAATAAAGGAAAATTCACTCGACCTGAAAGTGGGTGATAATATCGTCAGCATTCCGGTTGGAAAATCCTTCAGAGACATGCTTCTTGGCGATATTAATGTAATGGCCAGGTAATTTTTTCCTGATATGCTCACAAACCGACAGCTTTTTCTTGAACTGCTTGGACAGACTTCAGCTTCACCTCTTCTTCTGGAAATAACTGATGCTGAAGGTGTTTACATGTTTGGACCTTCCGGTGAAAAATATATTGACCTGATATCAGGTGTCTCGGTAAGCAACACAGGCCACCGGCATCCCCATGTGATTAAAGCTGTTAAAGAACAAATTGAATCCCATATGCACCTGATGGTTTACGGCGAAGTGATACAAAACCCTCAGGTCAGATACGCAGAGAAACTTATATCACTTCTGCCTCGAGTCCTCAATAACTGCTATTTTGTCAACTCGGGCAGTGAGGCAGTGGAAGGAGCACTAAAACTTGCCAAACGGTATACCGGTAGGAGCCATATTATATCATTCATCAACTCTTATCACGGAAGTACTCACGGCTCCCTCAGTGTTACTGGCAATGAACAGATGAAAAGAGCTTTCAGACCTTTACTGCCAGGGGTTTCTCATATACCTTTTAATAATATATCTTCACTCGATATTATCGACGGAAAAACCGCATGTGTCATTGTCGAACCCGTGCAGGCCGAAGCCGGAGTCATTTATCCTGAAGATGGCTTTCTCAGTGAACTGCGCAACCGCTGTACCGAAACAGGCTCGCTGCTGATTTTTGATGAGGCACAAACAGCATTCGGCAGACTGGGCGAGATGTTTGCTTTTCAGAAATTCGGAGTCATTCCCGATATCCTTGTACTTGCAAAAGCCCTTGGAGGCGGTATGCCACTTGGCGCATTCATCGCTTCAAAGGAAATTATGTCATCACTTTCGCACCACCCTGCTCTTGGCCATATCACTACTTTCGGCGGACACCCTGTGTGCTGCGCTGCAGGACTTGCATCACTGGAAGTGATAATAAATGAGAAACTCATTGACCATGTCGGGGAAAAATCTGCATTGTTCAAAGAATATCTGCATCACAAAGCCGTTAAAGAAATAAGAGGCGACGGACTTCTGCTTGCTGTGGAGACCGGTGACAGAGAAATGACCAGCTTTATCATTTCACATGCCCCGGAATATGGCCTGATCCTGGATTATTTTCTCTTTTCCCCCACAGCATTCAGAATAGCACCACCACTCGTCATAACAAAAGAGGAAATAAAAGAAGCATGCGAAAAACTTCTTACACTCATAGAAACTGCATACAAAAACAGATCAGGATGCAAACGGTAATAAGAGGACTGATAGTCATATCGTTTATTATCCTTTCATATCCAGGTATTGCGCAGGATTCCATATCAACGATACTTGAAAAACAGTTTCTGAGAATCCGGCAGAACATTCCATCGGAAAAGAAACTGATAATAGTGGATTCAATAATAAAAACACTCGATTCCTATGCTGCCTCCGATACCGTTTTTTACCATCATTTCTCCAACTTGCGCTATCTCGGACAAATAACCTCCTCCGATTCACTTCTGAAATTGCTTACATGGAATGTCATTTCTGCGGACGGAAAAAATAAATACTATTGCTACTTCATATACCGGGCAGATAAGAACAAACCCCATATAGTTCATTTTCTGAGCCGTGATTATCAGGAAACACCTCCTGATGAAAATGCAATATATCAGATTGATAACTGGTATGGTGCTATATATTACGATGTGAGACCTTTTGTTTATGAAGGTGAAAAATGCTATATACTTCTCGCCATTGACTATGGCAATCCTTATATTACAAGAAAAATTATTGAAACACTGAAATTTACTCCTGAAGGCAAACCTGTTTTCGGAATACCATGTATCACTGATGGTAAGAATAGAGTAAGGCGGATTATCTTTGAATATGCAGCAACTGCCGTGATGTCGCTTAAATTCGAAGCAGATACACTGATTGTGTTCGACCACCTTTCGCCGTTTTCACCTGAATTTAAGAATAACCGCCAGTATTACGGTCCGGACTTTTCATTCGATGCCTATTATCTCGATAAGGGAGGGTTGTGGAAACTGAAAGAGGATATTGATATTAAAAATAAGAAAAAATGAGTAACTTGATTATCAAATGATAGACTATGGCTGCTTCCAGTAAAACACATATTTTCTGCCTCGACGACCACAGAACTTTTGCAGAGGATTTAAAAAAGCGCTTTTCTGACACAACCAGATATGAGGTAACAGTATCACATAATGAAGACGACCTGCTTAAACTCTTCTCCGGTGAGAAATCAAAAAAAGTATGCAAAATTGTAATTATCGGAATACACGACTCAAAAGACAACTATCATGTTACTGATGAGCTTATTAGCAGAATCAGAACCTCAAATCCAGAAACAGGCATCCTGCTTGTGGTCAGTCCTGAAAGAATGGAAGAAGCTACGAAACAGTTGAGATTCAATGTCGATTCGTTCATTCCCAGGAACTCAAATATGGTTCTGAGGGTACATAACGCAGTCAAAAAGCACATAAGCGAACATAACCTGAAAATATATCGCAAGAGAAGAAACATATCACTTCTTGTCTTTTTTATTTTTCTTGCCTTTTCTCTGGTAGTTCTTTTTATTGCCCGTTTTAAGTTCCCCCATTATTTCTGATAATAATTATTAAACTATCATCTGCCAGATGCTCTCTGCTGTGTCCTCCCACTTTGCGATCCTTCGCTTCGCATATTGTGCCCTGTGCTCTGTAACCAGGGCTCTGAGCCAAATTCAGGTGTGACTATTTGTCAGTTTTTTTCTGCGGCATATCTTTTGCAAAAAGAGGGATGATTTTTATGTCCAACCCAAAAAGCTATCGTTATGCAGAAAGGAAAAATCGGAGTTACCACTGAAAACATTTTTCCCATTATCAAGAAGTTTCTTTATTCCGACCATGAAATTTTCCTCAGGGAGCTTATCTCCAATGCCGTTGATGCCACACAGAAGCTGAAAGTACTTTACAATGCTGGAGAGTTTAAACAGGATCCCGGTGACCTTACTATCAGGGTTAAGCTCGATAAAAAGAAAAAGACATTAACAGTAACGGACAGTGGTGTGGGCATGACAGCTGAAGAACTCGATAAATACCTGAACCAGATAGCCTTTTCGAGTGCCAACGATTTCCTCGCAAAGTATAAAGACCAGGCTAACAACCTTATCGGACACTTCGGGCTTGGTTTCTATTCATCGTTCATGGTTGCCGATAGGGTGGAAGTAATAACCAGATCGTGGCAGGAAGGTGCTCAGGCAGTAAAATGGACGTGTGACGGAAGCCCTGAGTTCACAATTGAAGAAGCCGAACGAGCCTCGCGCGGTACCGATGTAATACTGTATATTGACAACGATTCAAAGGAATTCCTCGAGGAAGACCGCATTGAGGAGATCCTGAAAAAATACTGCAAATTCCTCCCCGTAGAGATTGCTTTTGGAAAAGAAAAAGAGTGGAAAGACGGGAAATATGTCGAAACAGACAGGGACAGAATCATAAACAACACCAAACCTGCCTGGACAAGAAAACCAGCAGAACTGAAGGATGAAGATTATTTAAATTTTTACAGGGAACTATATCCAGGCAGCGAAGAACCTATGTTCTACATACATCTCAACGTTGACTATCCGTTCAAACTGACAGGAATTCTTTATTTCCCGAGAATAAAGAGCAATTTTGACATACAGAAGAACAAAATACAACTCTACTGTAACCAGGTTTTTGTGACTGATTCGGTTGAGGGCATTGTGCCTGAATTCATGACTCTCCTTCATGGAGTTATTGACTCACCTGATATTCCCCTGAATGTCTCAAGAAGTTACCTGCAGAGCGATTCCAATGTAAAGAAGATATCATCCCATATAACTAAAAAAGTAGCTGACCGCCTGCAGGAGATATTCAATAAAAACAGAGAAGAGTTCGAGAAGAAATGGGACGATCTGAAACTCTTCATTTCGTATGGCATGATCACCGACGAAAAGTTTTACGAGAAAGCATCAAAGTTTGCACTTTTCAAAAACACTGACGGAAAATATTTTACATTCGATGAATACGAAAAACAAATAAAAGAAAAGCAGACTGATAAATTTAAAACGCTTGTTTACCTCTATTCTACCGATAAACACGACCAGTACGCTTACATCGAGAAGGCAAAGGAAAAAGGTTACGATGTCCTTCTGCTTGATGGACAGCTCGATCTCCATCTGATAAATTTCCTTGAAGGAAAGTTTAAGAATTCAAGATTTGCAAGGGTCGATGCCGATGTGATAGACAAACTCATTCAGAAGGGTGAGGAGAAAAAATCAAAGCTTACCCAGGAACAGATGGATGATCTAAAGGCTGTTTTCAAAGGGCAAATTAAACCAGATGAGAATTTTGTTGTGGTTTTTGAATCGCTTGACGAGACAGATGCACCCGTGCTGATTACCCGCTCAGAGTATTTGAGAAGGATGAAGGATATGTCGCAGGTTGGTGGTGTTTTCAGTTTTTACGGTGATATGCCCGACAGCTACAGTCTGGTTCTAAACGGTAATCACCCTCTAATAACAAGAATCTCGGATGATGTGAGCAAGACGCTCGGTGAGTTTCTGAAGCAGAACAGTGAGGAAAAGTCAAAACTGAAGGAGCAGATTGAGTTCCTCGAGAAGGAACATAAGAACAAGAAGGAAGAAGAGATAAGCCAGTTCGAGAAGGACGACCTTAAAAAAATGAAGGAAGAACTTGAGAAGAAAGAAAAGGAACGGAACGACAAACTGGCTGAATATAGCTCGGGGAATAAACTTGTACGCCAGTTAATAGACCTTGCACTTCTTGCCAATAATATGCTGAAAGGAGAGGACCTGAGCAGGTTTGTGAAGAGGAGTGTGGAGCTGCTGTGACTACATTATTAGTCGTGCAGCTTCACTCTTTACGAATTCAACCGCAGCTTTTGTAGGCTCTTTCTCCAGCTCCATAACCTTTTCAAGCAGCCTGCGGCTGAAATCAATACCTGTTGCATTCTCAGGAAGCTTTTCGAACTCAGTATTAATCAGCTTCACAATGTTCGAACGGGCATTCTTAACAACTTCCCATGCCTGCGGACTCACGTATATTTGCTGCGACAGGTTATGCTCAAACTCACTTCTTATAGTGGTTAACAGGTTCGCCTGCAGCTGCGCAGCAGTCATACCCGGACTGTGAACTCTAATAATAAGCGACTCGAGCGAAATCCTCTCGAGAAAGAGAACCAATCGCTCATATGCCTGAAGCCTGATCGGAGTTATTGTACGGTTGCTCTGTAAAATTATTTCCTGCTTCCTCTTATCCTGATCATTTCTTATCAGATTCTTCAACAGAAAATATGCCGTAAAAAAAACAATCAGAGAAGGAATGGTAACCAGAAGGATATCGCGTAAAATTTCCATATCTGTTCATATTGAATTTCAATACAAACCTAACTCTTTCTTTTCAGAAAGCAAACTATTTTTCTTAAGGAAAAGCAGTTGCTTTTTAAATTGATTTTAAGTTTTTACATTTGGTTGACGATTACATAGTGGTGACTATTGAAAAATTATTTTTATATACGAGCCTTTTAAAAAAGTTAACTGAAATTGGCTCTAACAGAAGAACGAGATGAGAACATTTTATTACAAACCAGATAGATTTTAATGCAGACAGGAAGAGGGGAGTACTTTTATCGTAAAAAAATTAACAACTAATTTAATTTCAATGAAAGAATATATTTCCGACAGAGTAATGGCACTGGCAGAGTCGCAGACTCTGGCAATGGCGCAGAAAAGCCGCGAGCTTAAAGCCCAGGGATTGGATATTATCGACCTCAGTCTGGGAGAGCCCGACTTTTATACTCCTTCTGATATCAAAGAGGCAGCAAAGAAGGCAATAGACGATAATTATACAAAGTATCCTCCTGTTCCGGGATATAAAGACCTGCGGGAGGCCATTTCCAGGAAGTTTCTCGAAGAAAACGGACTCCACTATTCGCCTGAACAGATAATTGTATCGGCTGGTGGAAAGCATTCACTTGCAAATGTTATCCTTTCACTTGTTAATCCTGGTGAAGAGGTTATC
>JBASIK010000129.1:0-14359 GCA_049654745.1 Bacteroidales bacterium | reverse complement strand
TTTTCGCCCGGAGGGGGTGGGATTTGAACCCACGATTCCCGACCAAGGGAATACACGATTTCGAATCGTGCGCCTTCAGCCACTCGGCCACCCCTCCATAACAGTATATGATGATGCTAAATAGATGGAAAATCAACATTTTTGTAGCTAAATAGTTGAAATAGCCGTTTTATAAATGTATAATTTTAAAATGTTGTTTTTCGAAGCTCCTAAAAGAGGCTCATAAGATGAGGAGTTCGATATGAAGAGAGCTTTGTTAACAGGTATAACAGGTCAAGATGGTTCATACCTTGCTGAATTTTTGTTGAGCAAGGACTACGAAGTCCATGGTTTAATAAGAAGGGCTTCCACTTTTAATACCCATAGGATTGACCATATATATCAGGATCCCCATACACCTGATAGAAGGTTATTTCTTCACTATGGAGACCTTGCAGACCCTGGCATCATAACTGAAATTATATGGAAGGTTCAACCTGATGAGGTTTATCATCTTGGTGCCCAATCCCACGTAAAGGTTTCGTTTGATATGCCAGAATTTACAGGAAACGTTACTGGACTTGGGACGATGAGGATACTGGATGCAATAAGAAGGAGCGGTGTAAAAACTAAGTTCTATCAAGCATCATCGTCTGAGATGTTTGGTGTTGCGTCGCCGCCCCAGAATGAAAATTCCCCCTTTTTACCGAGAAGTCCCTATGCGGTAGCGAAACTTTATGCGCACTGGACTACGGTTAACTACAGAGAAGGTTATGGTATTTTTGCTTGTAGCGGAATTTTATTTAACCACGAGAGTCCAAGAAGAGGAGAGACCTTTGTGACAAGAAAAACAACAAGGGCACTGGCGAATATGTTAGCTGGTGGCGGGAACAAACTCCATCTTGGCAATCTATATGCAAAGCGTGACTGGGGATTTGCTCCAGAGTACGTCGAGGCAATGTGGCTTATGTTGCAGCAGGAAAAACCTGACGATTTCGTGATCGGAACGGGAGAAAGTCACACAGTAAAAGAGTTTGTAAATCTTGCATTTGCATATGCTGGGATTGAACTGGATTGGAAGGGTGAAATGGAGAACGAAAAGGCTTTAGTGAGAAGTGTGCATAAGAGATGGGATAATGTGTTAAAGCCAGGGATGGTGGTAGTTGAAGTGGATAAAAGTTATTTCAGGCCACTTGAAGTGGAATTTCTGCAGGCTGACATTACTAAAGCAAAGACTAAACTTGGCTGGCAGCCTCGTACTACTTTTGAAGAACTCGTTAAAATAATGGTAGATTATGATATGAAACTTGCTGGGCTTGAACCTGTGGGAGAAGGCATGAAAATTTCTCAAAATAAGGGATTTTACTATACAAAGCACGATTTCAGTCTTTATGAACGGGTAAGATAATATTTCTGCGAAAATGAATAACTGTGAAGCGGATTTGAAAGTATATGTTGCTGGGCATAGAGGCCTTGTTGGCTCCGCAATTTACAGAAAACTTTCAGAAGAAGGCTACAAAAACATAGTCTCCAGGACTTCAAAAGAGCTCGATCTGAGAAGGCAGGCCGAAACGGAACGATTTTTTGAGGACGAGAGGCCTGAATGGGTTTTCCTTGCTGCTGCAAAGGTTGGAGGTATTCTTGCTAATTCTACCTATAAAGCCGAGTTTATATATGATAACCTTGCTATTGGGTTAAACGTAATTAATGCTGCTTTCAGATTTGAATCAAAAAAATTGCTTAACCTCGGTTCGTCGTGTATCTACCCGAGAGAGGCACCTCAGCCGATGAAAGAAGAGCACCTACTTACAGGAGCTCTTGAACCTACCAATGAACCTTATGCTATTGCGAAGATTTCAACCATTAAACTCTGCAGATATTATAACGAACAGCATGGTACGAATTTCATATCGGTAATGCCTACAAACTTATATGGTCCTGGTGATAATTTTAATCTCGAAACAGCGCATGTTTTGCCCGCTCTTATAAGAAAATTCCATTTAGCAAAGCTTCTAAAAGAGGGTTCTTTTGATCTTTTAGTTAAAGACTTTAAAAAGTATCCTTTAGGATTCGGGTTTTATAATGAGATTAACTCTGAAAAACAAGATGATTTAATAAGTATACTTAAATCCCTTGGGATTACTAAGGACTATGTTACAGTTTGGGGCACGGGAGAAGTTTATAGAGAATTTCTCTATGTTGAGGACCTTGCTAATGCTTGTGTTTACTTAATGGAGCATGTGGATTCTAAGGATATGAGAAAAGTCTCGCCGGATTATTTCGTAAATGTGGGTACAGGTGTAGATATAAAATTGAAGGATCTTATTTACCTTGTTAAGAAAATTGTTGGTTTTAACGGTGAGATAATGTATGATACTTCGAAGCCCGACGGAATGCCAAGGAAACTATTAGATGTCTCTAAAATAAATGAATTAGGCTGGCATCCCAAAATGGGCCTTGAAGAGGGTATAAGAAAAACGTATGAGTGGTATGTTACAAACCTTTGAACGTTAAAATAACATATTCTATTCTTTGAACTTGTGAGTTTTATTGAATGTTAGAGACCAGCTCAAAGCATTTTAGAGAATTGTTTTTGAGGCATTATAAAAATTCCATCTGGCCTGTATTAGAGCAGGTTAGCGTTCCATTTGTAATGGTAGTTAGTATTCCGGTTTTCATGAAGTACCTTGGTGCGGAGCAATATGGCATTTGGATCTTGATAAATTCCGTTACTTCGTTCGTAGGTGTTTTTAATTTCGGTATCGGTCCCTCGATCATAAAGTTTGTTTCTAAATACAGGGCGCTTAACAACTTTGAAAAAATCAAGAATGTAATCAATAATGTGATGTTACTATCCCTCGCAATATTTGTATTTATAATGCTCATTGGGGTCGGGATATTGGCATACCTTAAGAATCATAATTTTTTTAACATATCAGCAGCGTATTATCCTGTTTTTTTGTTTTCAATCTTTATGGGATTTTTAATCGTAGGCTTGAGGATGATGGAACAACATTTATTTTCAATTCTGAAGGCATACGAGAGGTTTGACATTTCTTCGCAAATTGCTATAGTTACACGAAATATTCCAATTATAGTTAATGTCGTTTTAGCTTACAAGGGCTTCGGTTTGAAGGTTATTTTCATATCGACACTCCTTGTAACGCTCGTTGGCGTAATTTTTGAATACTTTTATATTAATTTCAGGTTCATAAATGTAAATATATTTTCAGGTTTTAATATCGGCGTCCTCAAAGAAATCGGAGGATTTAGCCTCCTTGCGTGGGTCCAAAGTATATCAGGCTTATTTTCAAATCAATTGGATAAACTTATTTTTTCAAAATTAGCTGGAGTTGCAAATCTTCCCTATTACTTTATTGGTATTAATGTTATGTTTTTTATTCACGGGATTTTTGCTGCAGCTTGTGGATTTTTGTTCCCACTTATATCAAAAAAATTTGAGCTGGAGCGAAATATTTCAGGAGTATATAGAAAAGCACAAACATTTGTTGTTGGATCAGGTGTATTATTCATCCTCTTAATTTTCCTAAGTCGAACATTTCTATTTAAGTTTTGGCTTGGTGAAGCTACTTACATTCAGGCAATAAAATATATTGAGATATTTCTCATTGCTGAGGTTTTTATGCTTCTAACCATTATTCCATATTATACCTTTCTTGGGACTGGGTATGTTTACTTCAATGTGTCGTATCTGTCATTATTGCTTATTCTACAAATCTTGTTTATGTTTGTTCTTTACAACGTTTACGGTATGTTGGGGTTAGCATGGGGTAAGGCTCTTGCTATTGCAATATCATCAGTGTTTGCTACCTTTATGGTAAGGTTGAAATTTAATATTGGCAAGATACAAGGATAACATTGCTTTTCTGAACTTGCGAATATATAATGATAACGTAAATATGGCTTATAGAAGGCTTGAGCGAGAGATTAGGTATTTTATTTCAAATAAGTTATTTGATGAAAAGATATTGCTTTCAAAAAGCCCCGCATTTCCCAAAATTTCAATTGTAACACCAAGTTATAACCAAGGTGAGTTTTTAGAAAAAGCTATTTTGAGTGTTCTAAATCAAAACTACCCGAACCTTGAATATATTATTATTGACGGTGGATCTACTGATGGAAGCGTTGATATCATTAAAAAGTATGAAAAATACTTGGCCTATTGGGTAAGTGAAAAGGACAAGGGGCAGTCCCATGCGTTGAATAAAGGATTTTCGCGATGCTCGGGTGAACTTTTAATGTGGATAAACGCGGACGACATACTTTTGCCTGGGGCACTTTTTAAGATCGTAGAATGTTTCAGAAAACACCCTTCGACAGATGTAATTTATGGAGACTACTTTTATATTGACGTGAATGATGCTATAATACGGAAAGCTGTTGCTGCGTCTTTCAACAGGAAAGCCTTCCTCTTAGGGGAATTAAAAGTAGGTTGTCAATCTTCAGTATGTTGTAGAAGGGGGGTTTTTATGACAGTGGGTATGGTTAATGAGGACTGCTATTATGCTATGGATTCTGTTTTATATTTAAAATTTTTGGAATATGGAGCAAGATTTAGATATCTTCCTTCAGTATTAGGGGCATTTCGCATTCATAGTGGAAGCAAAACCGGGCGTAAGATCATTAAGAAAGAAAATATACCATCTGAATATGAGGAATATCTCTACAAATTGTTTGGAATTCATATTACAAAGGAAGTTCAGCTGTTGCGCTACGGATACAGAATCAGGAGGGCATTACAAATGTTGCTCAGGCTTGAGTTCCGTTATATGATTGATGCCTTAATTGCAAAACTAAAACCAGCGCCTTTTAGCAATGACGAGAATTATTGACTTATTATTATTTATTGTAGTTATATGGGGTCCTATAAAGATTTTTCCAACAGAATCGTTAAGAACGCCAGAAAGCGCCTTAATGATGGAATTTGATACCAATTCTATAGTTGAGATTACACTTTGGATTTTTGTTGGTTTAAGAGTATTTTCGTATATTTTTTACCGCATGTTAAAAAAAAAGCGGCCTATTGGCAATATACCAATAAAAGGAGCCCTTTTATGGATGTTTATATATTCTTTCATTTGCTTTGCAACGGCCATTTATTCTCCAGGCCCATGGTTGACTCTGTTTAGAGCGTATCAACTCATAACTGGAGTTTTGTTTCTAACTATTGTTATTTCCAAAGAGAAGTACGAAGGTTATTATCTAAATGTACTAATAGTATTTTATATTATTAAAGCTCTATACAATTTTGTAATGTATTTTGCTAGTCCGTTTGTTGTTGGTTATGGAGGGTATACTGGTCCATACAGATTAGCAGGCGGCTTTCCGTTTAATCCAGATTTTGGATTTGCTGGTACTTTTGTTATTATATATACGCTTTATGAGCTCTTTTTAGATAACAAAAAATTTCTTAAAGGTTTTGTATATACTTGCCTATTCTTACTTGGTTGGGCTTTAGTATTACTTTCTTGGACGAGAAGCACAATTTTTGCAACTATGCTCATTTTAGTTATATCTCCCTTTTTTATCAAAAGTAAGAGGTATAACTTTATTCTTGGTTTTTTTGTTTTTGTTATTGTAAGTATACTTAGTGCTTTTCCATCTATAAGGCAGGATGTAATCAGCTTTATTGTCAGAGAACCTGAAACTTTTAAAAACTTAAGTTTTAGAGTTGAAACATGGGAAAATCTAAAAGGCCCAATAATTGCAAGACCTTTTTTAGGTTATGGGTTTGTAACTGGCAGTAGAGTTCTCCTTCGGGACTGGTGGGGTTCTGGTTTAAATATTGGAGATGCACACAATGCATGGGTTGAGGCATTGGTATCTGTTGGGATCATAGGAACAGTTCCTCTTATGTTGGTTGTGATTTTGACAATTAAAAATTTGTTAAAGACTGAGATGAAAATGAGGTTCATCTTGATAAGCTTAATGGTTTCCACTTTAGCAACTAGTTTCGTATCCACCGGAATTGAGAGGTTTTCTCCTGTTTTTTCTATTATTATTGTGTACGCTCACATATACAGCACTGTGGGGCGAATGAGTGAAACAAATACCTTGAAAGGAGGCCGCAATGAGAATAAGTGTAATCATACCCGTTTACAACTGTGAAAAGTATATTGGAGAGGCTATTGAAAGTGTTCTACACCAAACATTCAAAGATTTCGAACTTGTTATTGTAGACGATGGCTCTACCGACGAAACCCCTGAAATTGTTGATAGATATGCGCAGTTAGACGACAGGATAAGAGTTATTCATCAAGAAAATACCGGTAGATGCGGGTCTATAAACAGAGGGATTTTAGAATCCAGATACGAATGGATAGCGAGACTTGATGCTGATGATTTATTCCTTCCAAAAAAGTTAGAAATACAAGTTAATTTTCTAAGTGAGCATCCATACATCAAAGTTTTGGGAAGCTATTACTATCATATCAACCCTGGGAAAAAAATAATAGGCATAAATCGTGAAGGTCCAGTCACCTTAGAAGAATTTCAATTACATTTAAAAAATAATATTCCTATCACAGTGAATCCGTCGAGTGTCGTGATGCACAAAGGTACAGTTTTGGATGTAGGTTTATATAGGGCACAATTTAAACAGGCAGAGGACATAGACCTTTGGAACAGGATTGCAGAGCAGGGCAATATAATTTTAAAAGTTCCTAAACCACTTGTTATGACTAGAATCCATGAGGGTTCTATTTCGGTTCAAAGGTATATGGAGCAGAGAATAATGTATAAATGGTGCAGAGAGTGTATGTTTGCAAGAAGAAATGGTGAACCGGAGCCAACACTTGAGGAGTTTTTGAGAAAAAGTAAAGATAGACCCATTCTGGTCACTTTAAATAGTTACCGAAAGGATTTTGCTAAGCTTTGTTATAAAAAGGCAGCATATAATTATGCAACAGGAAAGTATTTGAACACTTTAACATACCTCGCGGGCGCTGCTATGTTGCAACCCGTTTATACTGTTACGAGGGTTTTACGGCAACGGAGTTTTATGGCACATGAGTAGTACTGATGATTTCCTAATAAAAGTGCTAAATGCTTTTAATGAAAGTGGAGTTGAGTATTGTATTTTAAAGAACTTTGAGTATTTGCCGGATACAGCCTCAGTGAGCGACATTGATATTTTGATTCTTGAAACAGACGTTAAGATATGTGAGGAACTGATAATCAGTGCTGCATTAGAGCTTGGATTTAGTTTGTTCAATAAATGGCAAAGGCAATATGGAGTATCACTACAATTTTTTTCTTTCCGTGATAATTCAATCAATTCTTTGGTTATTGATTTAATTATTAATAATGTGGAGTTTCGGGGCGTTCCGTATTTACCCGGAAATAGGATTTTGGAGAAAAGGGTGTGGGAAAGAGGATTCTATCGTTCTTCAGATTTGCATGTTAGCTTAGTGTATTGGCTGCATTCTATTGTCAACGGAGGTTTTTACAAACAAAAATATGAAGAAAGGATAATTAGTGCTTTTCTGAAGAACCGAGATGGATTCATGGATGAGCTTGCGTTGCTTTTCGGTAAAAGGATTGGCAGGGAACTATATAACCTATTGGATACACGTAAATTAAGCGATGCATTACTTTTGAGAATGGAGGTTATTTCCTATTGTGTAGTCAAAGCTTTTTTCACGAGGCCATTTTCGGTATTAAAAAACTTTACTAAATTCGTTTATTTCGAAATGTATATAAGAATTATAAAAAAAACAGGTAAAATGATCGCATTTATAGGCCCTGACGGTGTTGGTAAAACTACTGTCCTAAACGGAGTTTTCAATACTATAAAAAAGGTGATGCATTCAGATAAACATCGAGTATTCCATTGGCGACCTGGATTGATACCACCGCTTAAATACCTATTTAGGCCGTCAAAATGGAATGTACAAGACCAAACCCCCGTGAGTGACCCTCACGTCAGTAAGCCTTCTGGTTTTTTGGGGTCGTTAGTTAGATTATTTTATTACATGATTGATTTTACATTAGGGTATTTTTTAAAAGTTCGCCCATTATTGGTTAGAAATTCATTCGTTTTCTTTGATAGGTATTTTTATGATACTGTCGTTGATCCTTATCGGTCGAGGATTAAGCTGCCTAAATGGATTTTAAATTTATTCAAGAAAATAGTCCCGAAACCGGACGTAACTGTATATCTTGATAGTACACCCGAAATTACCTATCAACGTAAGAGTGAATTACCATTATCAGAACTTAAGAGACAGTTTGAATCGTACAGGACCTTGGTGGAGAAAATTAGCGGTGCTATAATGGTTAATACTGCTTATACTCCGCTTGAAGATGTTATCCAAGAGGTTTCGCGAGGAATTTTAAGCATAATTGCGCAACGTAGTGAAAATTTTCGGCTTTTCAAAAATAGTATGTATATAAGTGCGAATAATAATTATTTGGTTTTGCCGTCCAGAAAAAATTGTAGGTGGCTCATACCTGGCAAGTCATCTTTTTTAAACAGAGTCTTTGCACTTTACTCACCGTATAGTGTTTTAGGTAAGACTTTTAAATTTTCTATTAGAACCTTATCTCGTTTGAATTTAGAAAAATTATTGCCAACCATTGATTCCAGGCCTTTACGCGGAGGTTTGGACAGAACGGGGACGTTAATAAAAGAAGTAATTTTTCAGGTAATGGGAAGGAGAGATATTGAACTGGGGTTGTATGTAAATCCTTATAGTCGTTATTCAAAAGTTATTATTTTTATTTTTACGACAGAAGCCCAGTTAATTGGAATTGGTAAAATTGCTGAGACGCCTGGTGCTAAGAAGAAGTTAGCAAATGAGGCAGGAATTCTTAGGGCTTTGATGAATGTTTTTTCGAAATCTAATGACGAACCCTCTTTTTTAATTCCTTCTCTCCTCTACGAAGGTGAAGTTGAAGATAATTACATTATGATAGAGACTCCTGTTCCTTTTCAGAATTTTAAACCTGGAAATGTCGAGTTCTCACGCTTGTACAGGAGAGTATTAATTTCATTAAAGGATGCCACACAAGTTATAAAGACTTTTCAGGATACTGACTTATTCCATTCTATGAAACATAAAACAGAGAGCTATCACGAACCTTTTAGTGAGCTAATTAAGGCTGCTTTTAATCTGGTGGAGAAGAGACTCAAAAGCCATTTTGTCTTACTTTCGTTAGGGCATGGTGATTTTGTACCGTGGAATACGTATATAGATCCGTTAAATGAAAGAATATTTGTTTATGATTGGGAATCGGCAGGTATGGAGTTGCCCTTCGGTTTTGATTTGATCCATTTTTATTTTCAGACGAATTTCTTGCTTAGAAAGCTCCGGGGAGAGCGTTTACTAAGGGAAGTAATTGATGGCTTAACTGAAAATAATGATTTAATTAAATCACAGCCTCTAAATAAGGATGATCTTGTACTACTTTACCTTTTGTATATGGCACTTTTTCAGGATGGAGAGGAACTATTGTCATCTTGTGCTATTGCCCGCAGGCAAATGCTAAGTATTGTTTTAAAGCAATATGAATAGGGTTAAAGTTCTTGCCGTGGCATATGCGTGTGAACCTAACAAAGGCTCGGAACCCGGCGTTGGATGGAATTGGGTAAAACAAATTGCTCGTTTTGCTGATGTGTGGGTAATTACGAGAGGAAATAACAGAGAAGTTATTGAGGGTGTCCTTAAAAAGACCCCAGAACCTCATATGCATTTTATTTGTGTTGATTATCCGAAGTTGATAAGGTTTTGGAAAAAAGGGCAAAGAGGGGTTCATTTGTATTATTTCTTGTGGCAATTTTTGGCTTTTTATTATGGGTACAAATTGCATAAAAAGGTTAATTTTGATTTGGTGCATCATATTACTTTTGTAAACGACTGGTTCCACTCACTTTTTGCTCTATTCCCAATCCCGTTCATTTGGGGTCCTATTGGCAGTAACTCTCTAGTGCCTTTAGAGTTTCATTGTAACTTCAAGAGTTATATGAGCGACCTTACAAAGAATATGCTTATAACACTCGCAAGGGTATGCAACCCTCTTTATTGGATCACAATAGGAAGAGCAAGAAAGATAATTCTGATAAAGGAAAGTTTAAGGGATAAGTTTCCATTTCGATTTGTTAATCAGCAGAAAATACTGGTGCAATGTGCTGTTGGGATTGATCAAAGTATTGATCAAAGTCTAGCGGAATCAAAACATGCAAAAAAAGATTTTATAATATTTTACTCTGCGGGAAACTTGATTTCTATCAAAGGCTTTCACCTTGCAATTATGGCTTTTTATAAAGCTCTTAATAAAGTACGTAATATTAAATTAATAATAACAGGCGATGGCCCTTTGAGAAAGCGATTAAAAGAGATGACCGAAAGATTTAGTATTACGCAGTTTGTTACTTTTACAGGAAAACTCCCACGTAGCGATGTCTTAAAATATATTTCTGAGGCAGATGTGTTTTTGTTTCCTTCTTTTGAGGCAGGAGGGATGGTTGTCTTAGAGGCGATGATTAATGGCTTACCAGTCATCTGTCTTGATGTTGGAGGTCCAGGAGAGATGGTTTGCGACAACTGTGGTATCAAAGTACAGGCTAACGGCGTAAGCCAAGTTGTTGATGAACTTGCAGATGGAATTGTAAATTTTGCAAGTGATTTTACTCTAAGGCTAACAATGGGGGAAAATGCGAGAGCACATGCAAAGCGAATGTATTCATGGAGTGGGAAAGGATCTTTTCTCAAGGAAGTTTATAGCGATGTGTTAAAATATCAACAATGAAGATACTGATTATACATAACTTTTATAAGTCTTCTGCACCGTCAGGGGAGGACATTGTTTTCAGAAGAGAATATGAGATGCTCAAGGAAAATGGTGCTTCAGTTCTTACGTACACGAGGCACAATGATGAGATAACAGGGCTGCGCACAATTCTCTCGGGGATGGCTGGAATTTGGTCGTGGAAGACTTACAATGATGTCAAACGAATAATTAGAACTGAAAAGCCTGACGTAGCACATTTTCATAATATTTGGTATTTGATATCCCCTTCGGCATATTATGCGTGTGAGGAAGAGGGAGTACCTATTGTTCAAACTTTACATAACTACAGAATGTTTTGTTCTAATGGGTTGTTGCTTAGAGAAGGTAAAGTCTGTGAAGAGTGCCTTAGAAAGTCTGCACTTAAGTCAATTAAATACGGTTGCTACAGGAACTCAAGAGTCTTGACGCTTCCCGTTGCACTTGCTGAGCAACTCCATCGCAAAATAGGTACTTGGGATAGCAGGGTTGATCTTTATATTGCCGTTTCGGAGTTTCAAAAGAAAAAGTTTACCGAGTACGGTATAGATTGTAATAAAATTGTAGTAAAACCTAACTTTATACTTGATTTGTCTATTATCCCAGAGCGAGATGCCGGCTATGTCCTTTATGTTGGAAGAATTTCAGAAGAGAAGGGGGTTCTCCTAATTTTAAAAGCTGCTAAGTTGTTAAAAGGTTCAGGGATAAAGATAAAACTGATTGGTGATGGACCACTAAGAGAACGTATGTCCAGGGAGATAGTCAATTCGGATCTTACTGAAATTGAGCTACTTGGCAGAAAAAAGCATGAGGAAGTTATTAAATATATTCAAAAATCGAAGTTTTTGATAGTCCCGTCGATCGGGTATGAGACATTTGGACTTGTAGCAGTTGAAGCCTATGCTTGTGGTAAGGCTGTTGTTGCATCAAAAATCGGCGCGCTTGAGGAGTTGGTTCAGGATGGAAAGACGGGTTTACTTTTCGAACCCGGGAATCCATACGATTTAGCGAAAAAAATTGAGTGGTTAAACAAAAACGATAGTGCATCCAGACAAATGGGCATAAATGCTCGTAAGGTATACGAAGAAAAGTACACAAAAGAGAAAAATTTTGAGATTTTAAAGAGTATTTACAAAACCTTGATCGAAAAGGCTTCTAAAGGATAAAAAATGAAGGAAAACATTTTTGGTATTCAAGTTAATGTTGAAGATAAAATGGAGCTCATAAGAAAAGTGATTTATGCAGCGGAGGTAAATAAAGGGCCCGTGTCGCTTTTTTGCTTGAATCCTCACTCTTTGATGCTGAGTTTCAAAGATCCTGATTTTTACAAAGCCTTAAATGACTCTGAGTTTGTCATCCCTGATGGAATTGGCATCGTGATTGCTTCCAGACTCTTAGGTGGAACAATAAGGGAACGTTTATCTGGGCCTGACTTTTTTGAGGCATTTTCGAGTTATGTTAACATTAAAGGTAATTATTCCTATTTTTTCCTCGGCTCGACTCAGGATGTCCTTGACAAAATTAGGATACAAATGGCGCAAAAGAACCCTAATATTGAGGTTAAAGGCTTATATGCCCCTCCAGCTTATCCTTGGTCTCTTACAGAGAATGAGAGGATACTTAATACGATCAATTCTTTTGCTCCTGATGTTCTATGGGTTGGAATGACAGCACCAAAGCAAGAAAAGTGGATTTTTGAGAATAAAGCTAAATTAAATGTCAAAATCATAGGGGCTATTGGTGCAGCATTTGACTATTTTTCTGAAGTAAAGAAGAGGTCTCCTGCTATTTTCAGGGAACTTGGCCTCGAATGGCTGCCAAGATTTCTAATGGAGCCAGGGAGGTTGTGGAGAAGAAACTTGATATCCACACCTCAGTTTTTATTTTTGATAATAAGGGAAAAACTTAGACGTAGCTGATAAACACGTATTTATGAGCGCTCTTTCAAGGGATAATAAAAGACCTCGAATTGGATTGTAAAATAATTACTGTGTTCTCCCACCGTAGGACGCTCATTTGAGAATAATATAGATGGCTTTATACCAAAGTTGTTTCTAATTAGACAATAGGATAGAGATAAAAAACAGCCTTTATGTTGTATCGGGCTTAAAAAAACGCCCTGTGGATATCCATTAGAGTTAGTGTAAAATGTATCCTTTTCCATAACATGCCCTACGCCTTTCCGCACATACCCACAGGATACAATCAAAGAGTGGTAATCTTTATACTTAGTTAGAGACAGAGATAGGGAATCCATATCGTTGTCTCTAAATTTCCCCATAATTTCTCTCCTATTTGTCCATCTTAAAATAGGAATTCCATGGTTGTACGTCCACCTATTTATTCCAGAGTATTCGAGTTTTAAAAATGATGGTTTCAGAAAAGGGTCCTTTACATTAACCCTGAAACTCCAGGCAAGTTTATGGGGCCAATAACCAGGACTTGTTGGATGATACTGGAAATCATCGATTACAACTTCGCTATGTGCAGAGACTTTTCTACCCCAGTAATTGAGGAATAGCATCCAGAAGACGTTTTGTTCTCCCGCTCCTCCCATGTCCCAAAGTTGAGGATGGTAAAGTATGAGTGGATTGTACCAGTAACAGTAGGGGCTGTTTGCCTCGTTGTAGAACAGGGCTACTTCTGTAAAGCCTCCTGTGAGTTTCCAGAACCTTGATTCTATGCCATGCCCCGTGATGAATCTTCTATATGTTTTTCCCTTCGTATAGTATGAAGATGTGTCTTGGGGCGTCTGATAGTCAAATTCACCGATAAAATAGAATCCTTGGAAGTGCTTGCCGGAATATTTGATCAAAAAATGGTCAAAAGGTGTATCTTTATCGTCCATTAGGGTTTCGAGGCCCATCGCCAGTCGGTTCCTGCCGAGGTTCAAGAAGAGATTGTTATTATTATAGTATAAGTAAGCTCTTGAATATCCCGCTGTAAAATACTCTTCCCACAAGATATAGGGCCAGATGGTCTGGTCGCCGATTTTCAATAAGGGTTCTACCACCAAGCCGAAATTTTTATGTTTATGCTGAAAAAATGGATAAAGCCAAAGGACATTGGAGTCCCTGTGCTCAAAGCCGACGTTTATAAGTAGTTTTGAATCGAGGTAGTTGTAATGTTTATTCAATGGTTCACTCTCAAAATGGTAATGGATAGGCATTAGAATGCCTGTATAGGCAATCTTTCCCATTCTGAGGTATTCTTCAAAAAGAGCATCAGTACTGACTAATGGACTATATAAGACCAAGATCTGTAATAAAATTAGCATCATATGCACTACTGCCAGATTTTATAATTATAAGGCATGAGATAGGGGGTTCAATTGTTGCCGTTGCCTTTGAGTTCCTATCCTTGGGTGTCCAAGAGGATGTGCTTGCATTTACCAAAGTGTTTAATTCTCTTGAAGTGCAGAATTTGTCTTTGGGATGGCTTAAAAGTATCGCTAATCCCATAATAGTTCAATTGTAAGTCCATCGGTTTGAGATTACACTTAAGATAATGAAAGGTAGACTCTTAGCGGTTTTCCTTCTAAATTTGTGTATCACTGTTGCCGAGATACTTGGTGGTATCTTTTCAAGGAGTT
>JBASIK010000128.1:0-5034 GCA_049654745.1 Bacteroidales bacterium | reverse complement strand
TCCGTGGGTGGGGCAATAGAAGGAAAGCGTCATTGGTGATGAGAATGTACCGCCTGTACAGTAGTTTTTTGAAGACCTGTCTTCCGGTGCATTTACTATGAAATATGGCATGTCTGTGATGGGCTGTTTTCCACCGGGCCACATCATTTCAATCATTTCAGGCTCGTTCATATGTCCCATATCGCCTGTTTCTATTGTCCATTTTACATGGAGGTTTCTCATTTCATCGAGGACAGGTTTGAATTTCGGATCGCCCGCCAGATTGTTTATCTGGTAAGGGTCGGCTTTGACGTCGTAGAGTTCCTCGGGAGGGCGAGAGTATGCGAACCAGGCTTTCTGTGCCCCGGTCAGTTTGTCCTCAGCATCAAGTCGAAGCATCTCTCTGTAAATTGGCATGTTGCTGAGGTAAGCAACCCATATCGGATACGGTTCGTTTGGATAATAATTACGTATATACAAATAATTTTTTGTACGTACGGAGCGTATCATGTCATATGACTCGTCAACCCTGTCGCGTGCAGCATAGACTGCATCACGTGGTTTACCTGTCTGGTTGCCGAGGAACGGGATCCCCTGCATGTGTGCCGGAACCGTTACTCCTGCTATAGAAAGCACCGTCGGGCCAAAGTCTATGGAGCTTATCAAACGATCGTCGACACTCCCTGGCTTTAATTTGCCGGGCCATCGAATAATTAAAGGAATATTGAGGCCTGAATCGTACAGCCATCTTTTTGCACGGGGAAGGCCGTCGCCATGGTCTCCCCAGAAGAATACCACCGTATTTTCTGCCTCCCCTTCCCTTTCCAGTTCTGACAGGAGAGCGCCTACCACAGAATCGAGCCGTGCAATGTTATCGTACAATTTTGCAATGTTAAGCCTTATGGTGTCTGTATCAGGAAAGTATGGAGGAACTTTAACTCTTGCAGGGTCTGTTTTGACATTTTTCAAATTCCAGTTCTGGCTTTCGTGAGTGCCTGTCCAGTTGAAAACAGCAAAGAAAGGCTGGTTTTTGTCGGGTCTGTTTTTGTAATGAGCTCTCCGGCTGCATTCATCCCATATACTGGCAGGAACGGGATCGGTTGCAAACTGGTAGTCGGTTTTGACATTATTGGTACAATAATAACCTGCAGCCCTCAGATATTCAGTAAATGCTTTTACATAATGAGGAGGAACAGCAGTGAACTCTACAGGATTATCGGTTGCCCTGCGGTATGAGGTAGTTCTCATGTGCATGCATCCTATAGAAGTCTGGTACATCCCTGTTATAATACCTGCTCTGCATGGGGCGCTGATAGCAGCAGTTGTGAACACATTTGTATATCTCACACCCTGTGATGCAAGCCGGTCAATATTAGGTGTTTTAGCTACAGGGTCACCATAGCAACCAAGGTGCGGACTCAAATCTTCTGTTGAAATCCAAAGTATGTTTGGTCGCTTCTGAGGCTGTTGACTGAAAGCATTCAGCGCCATCGAAGCTGCAAGTGCAAGATTTAAGGTTTTGAGGGCACTTTTCATTGAATTCTGGATTTAAAATTTATTCATAATGAAAACTGGTTGCAATAACTGATTATAAAGCACCCGGTTTCCGTCTGCCGGTGCCGGGATTTTTAGTAAGGTCGTCGCCGAGGTCGGCGCGAGCACGTTCAACGAGTTCCATAAGTTCCTTCACTTTTTCGGGGTACCATTGTGAAACGTCGGACCAGTCACCCGGGTCTCTTCGAAGATCGTACAGTTGAGGTGATTCAATCTTTTCTGTACCGGTAGGGCCAGGCCATCCGTCGCTTCCGGGTTTTAACCCTCTGTAAGTGCGACCGTTGTGTGGAAGGATGAGTTTCCAGTAATCTATCTGCACTGCTTCGAGAGCATTTTGCTGGTAATAATAGAGAAATTCATGCCGCGGGCAGGCTTCTTTATCACCCAGCATGAGAGGCAGGATGTTAACGCCATCAATTTTTTTATCAGGAAGCGGTGCGCCGGTGATAGCGGCAAGAGTGGGTAAAATATCTATTGATGAAGCAAGCTTATTACATACTGTACCGGCGGGTATAACTCCCGGCCATTTCATTATACATGGCACACGCTGTCCCCCCCTCCCAGCTTGTGCCTTTACCTTCACGCAATCCACCAGTATTGCCGGCATGGTTGCCAAAGTTGAGCCATGGCCCATTGTCGCTGGTGAAAATAATCAGGGTGTTTTTCTCAAGCCCGTTACGCTCAAGAGCTTTCATGACTTCCCCAACTGACCAGTCAACTTCCATCATTACATCACCAAACATTCCCTGACGGCTTTTCCCGCGAAACTTGTCAGATACCCCCAGAGGAACATGCACCATCGAATGGGCAATGTAGAGAAAGAAAGGCCGGTTTTTGTTTTTTTCTATGAATTTTACCGCTCTTTCTGTGTATAACGTGGTTAGTTTATCCTGATCCTGCAAGGTAAGTACCTCTCCAACTTTTGTATTCCCTTCAATCAATGGTAATGGAGGGTGTTTCATCTTATTGCTGGTAGTATCCTTAAGACGTATCGGAACGCCATCATAATCGACAGGCCACATATCATTTGAATAAGGGAGTCCGAAATATTCGTCGAAACCATGCTGAAGAGGAAGGAACTTTTGATGATGACCCAGATGCCATTTTCCTATAATCCCATTATAATATCCTTTTGTTTTAAGCATTTCGGCAATGGTTGTTTCTTCAGGATTAATTCCAACTTCAGCCCATGGCATCAGGGCGCCGGAGATGCCTATGCGGTTTGGGTAACATCCTGTCAGAAGTCCGGCGCGTGAAGCGCTGCTTACTGCCTGCGGGCAGTAGAACCATGTAAACTGCATTCCCTGAGCAGCAAGACGGTCGAGGTTAGGTGTCTCATACTGGTTTGCACCTGTGCGACCGATATCTCCATAACCCATGTCATCCATCAGAATAATGATGATGTTTGGTGCCGATTGCTTCACAGGTGCAGCTTTCTGAGCCAGGGAAGGAACAACTGCAGTCAGAGCTGTTCCATAAGTCAGGAATGATTTAAAATTCAACATATATTTTTGTTTTTATCCTGTTCATTCTGATTTACCTTTCCAGTTCGGATTTGGAAGCATCATTCTGGCATTGTTTGCTTTGCGCCATTCGTCCAGCAATTTATAAAGCTCATTTGTTTTTTCAGGGCAGGTAGCTGAGATATCGTATTTTTCTGATATATCAGCTTCCAGGTCATAAAGTTCAAGTCGTTCTCTTTCAAAATTGTCAATCAGTTTGTATCTGCCGAGTCTGACTGCGCTACCTGGTTCCACTCCCTGATTTGAGTAATGCGGATAATGCCAGAAAAGAGGCCGTTCAGGCATCTCATCCTTTTCGAACAATGGCAGCAGACTTATGCCATCAATGCTTTCATTGTTATATTTGATTCCGCATATATCAAGAATTGTAGGGAAAAAATCAATAGAGGAAACAGGAGTGCGGATCATTGTTCCGGGTTTACCTTTTCCAGGATATTTAATTATTAAAGGTACTCTGATACCTCCTTCGTAGAGCCACCCCTTTCCTGCCCTGAGGGGAGCATTGCATGTTGGAGAGCCTTCAGATGTTGAGAGCCCCCCATTATCTGACGTGAAGAAGATGATTGTATTGTCTTCTATACCAAGCTCTTCTACTTTTCTAAGCACTCTGCCAATGTTTTCATCCATGCTGTAAATCATAGCAGCATAAACCGGATTGCTCTGGATAATGCGCTCTTTGTAATTATTGCTCATATCAGGCCTGATCCAGTCACGGTCGCGGGTAAACGGTTCAACTTTTGACAATCCGGTTGATTCTGCCTTTTCGGTAAACTTTTTTATATGTTCCTCTTTTGCCTGCATCGGATTATGAACGGCATAGTATGAGAGATAGAGGTAAAAAGGTTTTTTCCTGTTTTTTTCAATAAATTTTATTGCTTCGTCAGTCTGGCGGTCGGTAAGGTATTCACCAGGTGGTCCATCTTTCAGTCTGGGATTTCCGTAGGGGGAAAAATATCCGTTTGCTGTTTTGTTACGGACCGGGGATCCTTTGCCAAAACCACCCGCATTTACAGCGAAGCCTTGATTTTCGGGCCAGTAAATAGAGTCTTCGCCAAGGTGCCATTTACCGGAAATCATTGTAGCATAACCGTTTTCCCTTAATACCTCTGCTATTGTAACTTCCTCAAGATCAAGCTTAAGGTTAAAAGGTTGGGCTATCAGTTTATCTGAAGGACTTCCGCTATGGGTAGTCTGTCTTCCGGGTATCCAGTCTGTTATACCAGTTTTAACCGGATACTTGCCGGTCATTATTGAAGCCCGCGTTGGTGATGATACGGGGCAGGCTGCGTAAGCATCGGAAAAAGAGACTCCCTGAAGTGCCAGACGGTCTAGGTTAGGGGTCTCATAGAATGTACTTCCATAACAGCCCAGGTCGGAATAGCCAAGATCGTCGGCGAGAATAAAGATGATGTTGGGTCTTTTTTCTTGTCTGCAGCTATTTGCAAGAACCAATGTAAGTGGCGTTATTGCAAAAAAGCTGAGCTTAAATATGTATTTCTGGCGGAGCATAATATGTTTTTAATTTCTTGTTCTTCCAGCTGCTTTTATTTTATCCAGAAGTTCTTTCAATTCATTGACAATGTCAGGATGCTGTTTGGCAAGATTATTTTTTTCACCGATGTCATTTTTCAGGTTGTAGAGCTGTGGCATCGGGTCGTTGCCGGTTTCGGTGTTGGTGTTTGCGGTTATTTTTGCACCCGGACCGGGTTCGATATATTTCCAATCGCCTCTGATAATTGTGAGCCGGCCTGAGTGTTCCACCAGCCATTCGCGTCCTTTTTTGTCTTTACCAAGAAGAGTATTGAGCATATTAAAGCTGTCCGGGGCATCGTTTTCTTCGAGTTTTTGTCCGGTAAGTGCAGCAAACGATGCCAGGAGGTCTATCTGGCTGAAGGGGGCATCAGAAGTGCCTGGCTTAATAGTTCCTGTCCATCTGGCAATAAATATCACACGCGTTCCGCCGTCGAAGAGGCTGTAT
>JBASIK010000127.1:0-3424 GCA_049654745.1 Bacteroidales bacterium | reverse complement strand
CTCTTAGAATTTTTGTAACTTCTGCAGGTTTAATACTGGCCATAGATTTTATTTGTTTTTTAATTATTTACTGTTGTGCGTTTCCAATAAGACTTTTCTTAATATTTCTTAGCTTGGTTTTTATACTTGCATCAATGAAATAATCATCGACTTTAAGGATGAACCCTCCAATAATTTCAGGGTCAACATTCTCCTTAAGACTTACCTTTGTTTTGAATTTTTCAGATATATAATCTGTAATTTGTTTCCTGACTCTCTCGCTTACAGGTACTGCGGTAATTAGGTTAGTTTCGGTTATACCCTGGTATCTAAGTGTATTAGCACTGAATATTCTGGCAACAGAAGGAAGAAATGACTCCCTGCCATTTTTTATCATAAGATCAATCAGTGAAAGTGTAAGGGGGTTTATTTTATTTGCAAGGAGATTATGAAAAATTTTTTTCTTTTCTGAAGCTGGTATAATAGGACTTCTGAGCAGTTCACGAACCTCTTCCTGTTTGCATGTTTCACCGATCAGCTGCATATCTTCATAAATATTGCTGATGAGATTTTTATTTACTGCCGACTCAAACAGTGCTTTTGCGTATCTAACCGGTATTTTTCCTTCGTTCATTTCCAGGGTATCCTTTTAATTGGTGTTTTTATCAAGTTCTTTAAGATACCGTCCGATGAGTTTTTCTTGTTCTTCAGTTTCTTTAAGTTTTTCTCCCAGTATTTTTGATGCTATCTCGACTGAAAGGAATGCCACCTGTGAATGTATTTCCGAGAGGGCTTTAAGTTTTTCTCGTTCTATTTCCTGGCGTGCTTTTTCTATCAGTTTTCCTGCCTCTTCAGAAGCTTTTGTTTTGGCTTCTGCTATCATTTTTTCCCGTGTTTCACGTGCTTCTTTGAGAATGTTTTCGCGTTCCTCACGTGCTTTTCGCAGGATAGCCTCGTTGTCGGCCTGGAGCCTTTTCATATCTTCACGAGCCTTTTCGGCAGCCTCGAGGGAGCTTTTGATAATCTCCTCGCGTGCTTTTACTGCATTCAGAATAGGCTTCCATGCAAATTTTGCCAGGACAATAAAAAAGATTGCAAATATTAAGGTTGTCCAGAATATTGTGCCTATTTCAGGTGATGCAAGACTGCTGGCAAGTATCATTTTATCAGGATGTTATGTTTGTTCAGATTGTTTTTCAAAATGAAAGACCTGCAACCAACCGTTGCAGGCTTCCGGTTTTTCTTACTTCGCAATAAGAGAGACAACAACACCGAAAAGTGCAACACCTTCGATAAGTGCTGCAGCGATGATCATTGCTGTCTGTATTTTTGAAGTGGCTTCGGGCTGGCGGGCAATGGCTTCCATTGCTGCTTTTCCGATGTTGCCAATACCAAGTCCTGCTCCTATAACTGCAAGACCTGCTCCTATTGCTGCCAATGTTCCTGTCATGATAATTAAATTTTTAGTTAAACATATATTAATGATGTTCTTCCTTCACTGCAAGGCTTATGAACAGTGCAGAAAGAAGTGTAAAAACGTATGCCTGAAGGAATGCTACCAGTGTTTCGAGGCAATCCATGAATATTACAAAAACTGCCGAAACTGGAGCAACCCATACTGAATTAAATATAAAAATAAGTGCTATAAGGCTTAATACGATAATATGGCCTGCTGAAATGTTCGCAAACAATCGGACCATTAGAGCAAACGGCTTCGAAAACATGCCGATTATCTCGACAGGTATCATTATTGGTAGTAACCAGAACGGGACTCCCGGTGTTGCAAAAATGTGCCTCCAGTAACTTTTGCTGCCGCTCAGGTTTGTAATCAGGAAAGTGAATATAGCAAGAACCATTGTCACAGCAATATTTCCTGTTACGTTGGCTCCGAATGGAGGAGGAAAAGGAACAAGTCCCATCAGGTTATTGATAAGTATAAAGAAAAAGGCCGAAAGCAGGTACGGCATGTATTTTTCATACTTCTCGTGCCCGATGTTAGGTATTGCGATATCATCTCTGACAAAAAGAATTACAGGTTCCAGGAAGCCTTGAAGCCCACGTGGGTGACTGATACCACGTTTTTTATAAGATTGGGCAAGCGAAATAAAAATAATAAGGCCGATAATTGCTGCTGCAAGCATGCCTGCTACCGTTTTTGTTATTGAAAGGTCGAGGGGTAGATTCTCTTCGTCAAGAGTTCCGTCACTTTTTACCTGAACGATTTTACCTTTCAGAGCTCCTTCTTCTTCAAGTTTGTACCCTTTATAAATATTCCCGTGAACAAGTTTTTTTGAAGAAAAAACCGATAAGCCCTTTTCCTTGCTCCAGAGGATTACAGGCAGATAAATGGTAACATGTTTATTATGACCCAGGGTCATTATGTGCCATTCATGTGAATCAGTAATGTGATCGATAATGAATTCACTTGCATTAAATTCATTTTCACTTATTTCTTCGGTTTTTTCAGATTGAGAGATTTCTGACATGATTTCCTGACCTGCCAGAGAACTCCATGACTGGAACAGGATGAACAACAGAACTGATATTGAAAACAACGTTTTGTTCAAGCCTTTAAAATTTTGTTTTTCAATGACTTCAATATAATAAAAATTACTGTTATTGAGAAGGCTAAATATAGCATAAAAAATAATAAAATATCATTCCATCCTGTTTTTTTCATCAGGGCGAACCATATTAGAGCAAGCACTAATTCCAAAACAAACTTCAGGGAGACAGAAATAAATGAATGCATGGTTTCTTCACGTGGATTTTTTTGCAGACCCCTGAAAAAAACAAAAAGAGAAATGGTTGTTGCTAAAAAGAACATACCTGAGATTGAAGGGAAAGACCAGGTACTTAAACTTGTATTAAAAACAAAAACTACAATGAACCAGATGATGTTCAACAGTGCCAGCAGAAGAAAAAGCAGCAGCAGATATTTCAGAAAATTTTTCAAATTTTCTACTTAATCTTAATAAAATCTTTTACAGCTGTGTATATGGCAGCAGCAACTCCGAATAATGAAAGAATTATAGTAAAAACGGGTGTCTCCATCAGAAAAAGTTTATCCAGCTTTGTTCCCGCCCATAATGTTATCAGTATTATTGCAATCATCTGGAATGCAAGGCCGGAATATTTTGCGTAATTATGAAGTCCTTCGAACCTATCTTTTTTCTGTTGGTTTTTCTGGTCCTCCGGTGTTATTTTGTCCTGCATTGTATTCAGTTTCATTCATTTTACAGGTACCGGTAAATATAGCACCAGGTTCAATTGCCAATTTTGAAGTAATTACATCGCCAATGATTATAGAGGAGGCTTTAAGATTGAGGAGTTGATTTACTGTTATTTTCCCTTCGAGTGTCCCAGAAATTTCCGAGTTCTTGCATGTAACTTCTCCTTTGATTTTTCCAGTATTTCCGACTACTACTTTCCCTTTGGTATACAG
>JBASIK010000126.1:0-1951 GCA_049654745.1 Bacteroidales bacterium | reverse complement strand
GTACAGCGACTTTATCCGCACTTTGGTATAAAGTATTGGCTTGCGATATTTCCTCGCTCAAACGGTCGATTTTAACGCTTAAATTGTCCTGCCCTGCCATGACCGCATCGAACCTGTTCAATGTCGCCATTCCTATAAGTATCAGCATGGCGATGGCAATCAGCCTTAGGATTCCTATGTAAAGAGCAATTTCCTGTTGCAACCTTCGCCGTTCTTTCCGTCTGTCACGGATTCTTTCTTCTTTGATTTCTTCCCATCTATCCCTCATGCTTTGAATACCTCCTTGCCTAGATCGGTTTTAAGAAAGCACTCTGTGTAATGGTCGTCCAAAGTTCTGCAAATATAGAAATACTTGCTTTGTCCGACAACCCGATACCGTTTCTGTTCCGCATCTCCGTCTTGCAATTTCCGGATAATAATGTCGCCTATTTGAATACTCACTTTTCCACCTCCGCCAGTAGTTCGTCTATGAAGTCAGGCTTCTCTTTAACGGCTCTCTTTCTTATGGTTTCTACAATGTTTTCCCGTTCCGACACAATACCTATCTTCTCCGCATTGCGTTCAACCGCTTTGTCGGCAATCTCAATGGCCTTTTCTTCGGTACAGCCTATTGCCATCGCCCCGGCAACCGCTGTCTGGTAAGCCATGTAAAAATCCGTTTGGGTAGATATCATTACCGATTGTGCGGTTGCGATTAATAACCTCTCTAATTTCATACCTTCCTCCATTCATACAAGTAGCGTGACAGCCGCCCCGTCAACCAATTTATTAAGTACATAGTCCCCCTCGCATTCCGGGCAGATGTAACACTCCTGCTTGTCCATAATGCTGACAATCCATCTACGCCTACATTTGGTACAGTGTTTAACCATTTCATACCTCCCGCCTTTCTGCTGCCATGCGGTTTAACCATTCCTAGCTTAAAAAAATAATTAATCTTCTAAAATGAGAATATCATCCAGTTTGACATTTAGAATTTTAGCTATCCTGTCGGCATCTTTCATCTTTACTTTCCAAAAGTTGTTTTCCCAATTATTGTAACAACCAATTGAGATTCCGAGTTTTTCAGCCATTTGTGCTTGTGTTATGCGGTGCCTGGCTCTTAGTTCCCGAACCGTAAATTTCATCATATCCTCTCTCCTTTCGACTAATTTTGACTTTATTGTATATGAAACAAATTCATATGTCAAGCGTTTGTATGATTTTTTTTCATAAAAATATTGCATATTATTTATATTCATGTTAAATTGATTAGTAGAATTGCATATTATTTATATTCATGTTAAATTGATTAGTAGAAGGGAGGCGATATAAATGTATCTTGCAAAAAATCTAAAATACCTACGATTAAGCGTATTGAGTTTTTCACGCTTTGCCTCCGGCTTAGTTATTTGTTTTTAATAATCACGATTATTATAATCAAGATTATTTCTGCGTTTTCCACCATTCTGTTTCCCATTTATAATTAAGTTCATCGAAATAATCTTCTAACTTGTAATGGATAGCCATTGTAGGCAGACTGTATAATATATCAAAAAAAATAAAAAAGCCACCCAAATTACAGGTGGCTTGAAAATTATTTTTTAATAGGAATTGATGCTCTCTTTCGCAATAGTTCCTCTTTGGCTTTTTGGAAAGCATTGTCGTATACTTTTCGGATTGCTTTTACTTTTTCAGCATCCGACATTCTGGCATATTGCCCCGAACGGAATAACCTCTCTAATTCTTTGTAAGAAGTCTGTCCTCTCGTTTTCTTGAATTGAGTCAGTTCCTTTTCCGTCATGCGGTATTCCACTTTGTCCTGCGTCACCGTATAGGAGTTTGTTACTCTAGGGATAACCTCTTTTGCGGTTTCTTCGTCTAACCGTTCTATGAGTTTGTTTATTTCCTTATCAACGAAAGTAACATTTTTTGGTCTGTAATAGCCAGGGCTAATAAAATTCTCGATAGC
>JBASIK010000125.1:0-8975 GCA_049654745.1 Bacteroidales bacterium | reverse complement strand
ATCCGCGCAAATCTGCGTTTCCGGCGAAGCCGGAATCCGCGTAAATCCGCGTGCCATTTAATTTAGCGTCATTTGCGCTTCGCTCCGCTCAACGCGGCATTCAATAGTAATTCAATAGTAATTCAATAATAATTTATTGTTCACGATACACTGCGCTACCGGGATCTCCGTGAAATTTATACCGCAAAGCAGGACCTCGAAATTCAATTGTGATTCAATACTTACCAAAATGCTGTAATTATTGGTATCTCTGCTGTGTATATCTCGTAAAGAGGGATTCCGGAATTCAATGTATGATTATTTTTTGAGCAATGATTTAACAGCGGAAATAAAATCTTTCATTTCACCGTACATTTCTTCTACAGTTGCCTTTTCATATTCAACAAAGATATCATAGTCACCTTTTGTTCTGCGGTTATATGCTTTTGTTAATATTTTTCCATATTTTTTATCCAGCAGTCCATTATTAATAAAATTTTTGTTGAACCAGCCTATAAGTTGTGAATGTCGTGAGGTTTCATAATTGTATGCCAGACCAAGGGCAAGTAACGAGTAAAACATTCCGTAATAGATTCTGTTAACTGCAGATCTTAGTCTGTTATTTTCAATAAGCAATCCTACATCCAGAATTGTTTCTTCTGCCTGCTTTAACCTGTAATTTATTAGATCGTTTAAATCATCATTTTCAATAATCATGCGTAAATTCCGTATTTTATTGCATTAAGATAAACAGGTTGTTTTCCCCGGATAGAATTTAATTCTTTTTGTGAGATCAGGTGTACATCAAGCAGGATATTGTATTTTAAATCAAGTTCATAACACAAATCAAGTATTTCGTCTTCATCTTTTCTTGAGTACTCATGAGCGAGAACAATTAGAACATCATAATCTGAATATTCTTCTGGATCTCCTGTTGCCCGAGACCCAAAGAGAATGATATTTTTAACAGATTTACCGTATCTCTCTTTTAACTTATTTTTTAAATCAGATAGTATTTGAATTTTATCAGCCATTAAAGTAGATTTTGACAAATTTAAGCAAAATTTATTCATGCTTATCCAATACCATATGATGCTTCATAAATCAGTATTATCTATGAGATTAAAATGTTATTAGCCTGAATCCGTGTCAATCTGCGGACTATTTTAAAATAATTTTAATTAATTATTGTTTTTTACCTCGTAGAGGTTAGGGATAATTATTTAATGTTACTTTTTTTGCTTCTCCCAAATAACCTGGCCTCTGGGTGCTACCGATTCTCGAAACATTGCTTTGCTTGGTAGGCTCTCCTGTATCAGGGTAATTCACTTCAATACGTACGAACTGTGCCCTGAGCCCTGTGTTCTGAGCCCTGAGCCAAAGAATTACCCCCAACCCCCTGAGAGGGCTTAAATATCATTCATTTTTAAATTATTAGCCCCGCCTGAGCAACCTGTGTATCCTTTCCCCATGAGACATGTCTGATTGGTGTAAGCCGGGCAGGGGAAAAATGGGTAAAATCAAAAGATTGAATTTTATTGCCAGCAGGATATACAGAATTGTTATGTCAGGGAAAAAACTGATTAAAATTTTTACCTTTAACGATTCTTTAAAATCAAACGACATGCTTTTAAAATTTCTTGGCGCTGCACGCGAAGTAACAGGCAGCAAAATTCTGTTAACCACTGACCTTGGTAAAAAAATTCTCATAGATTGCGGAATGTTTCAGGGAAAAGGCCTCGAGACCGACGCCATGAACCGTAACCTTGGCTTTGAACCTTCCGAACTCGACCATGTCATACTTACACATGCACATATTGATCACTCCGGACTGATCCCATACATCCACCGGCTGGGCTTCGAAGGCTCGGTGGTATGCACCAGCGCTACACGCGACCTCTGCTCAATAATGCTTGCCGATTCAGGCTACATACAGGAACAGGATACACATACATTTAATAAAAAGAGACTTAAAAAGGGTCTTCCGGCCGTAACTCCTATATATACCCAGGAAGATGCCGTAGAATGTATGAAAAGATTTATCGGTATTCCATACGGCCTGAAATTCAAAATTGATGAAAACATTAAAGTTAAGTTCACAAACACAGGCCATATGCTCGGCAGCGGTGTGGCAACCCTCCAGATTATTGAAAACGGACAGATAAAAAGAATAGCCTTCACTGGTGACATAGGCCGGCCTGTAAACAGAATTATAGCACCTCCCAACCCTTTTCCCCAGACCGACTGGCTTATCTCTGAATCAACATACGGCAACCGCCTGCACCCGGCCCACGAGGATGCAGAAAAAGAACTGCTTGAAATTGTTATCGATACATGCGTCAACAAAGGAGGAAAACTTATTATACCAGCTTTCAGCGTGGGTCGCACACAGGAGATTGTCTATTCAATACATAACTTTTACAAAAATGGACTGCTGCCAAAAATAGAGGTCTTTGTCGACAGCCCCCTCGCAGTAAATGCTACCGAAATATTCAGGATGCACCCGGAATGCTTCAACCGTGAAGTACTCGAATCAATGGGAAAGGACCCCGACCCATTCGGCTTTAATGCTCTTCACTATATAACAAAGGAAGAAGACTCCAAAAGGCTGAATGACTATGATAAACCATGTATCATCATCTCGGCATCGGGAATGATGGAAGCTGGACGCGTAAAACACCACCTGGCTAACAGCATTCAGGACAAGAAAAATACTGTTCTTGCAGTGGGTTACTGCGCACCTCAAACTCTCGGTGCAAGACTTCTCGACGGTGCAAAGGAGGTTTCAATACACGGAACAGTTTACAAGGTAAATGCCGATATCCGTAAGATAGAATCATTCAGCGGCCATGCCGATTACCAGGAAATGATATCTTTCCTCCAGTGCCAGGATCCTTCTGCACTCGAAAAAGTTTTTCTTGTACACGGCGACTACGAAGCCCAGAAATTCTTTGCAGAAAAACTTACGGAAGCCGGATTTAAAAATATTTCAATACCCGATAAATTCCAGGAATTCGAAATCTGAGATAATTAGTACTGTTAACTTAGAATGTTTTAGAATACATATTTTTTTAATTGCTTTCTCATTTCCCGCCATTTAGGGACGAGCTCACCAAGAAGGCTATAGAAACCTTCTCCATGATTCGGATACTTTAAATGACATAGTTCGTGTATGATAACATATTCAACCAGAGAATCATCGAGTTTGATAAGCTCTGAGTTTAAGGTTATCCTGCCTTTGCTGGTGCAACTTCCCCATTTTCCTTTCATCTTCCTGATTGTCAATTGAGCAGGTTTAAAATTTTGGACGGAGTACCTGAATAGCACATCCTTGAACATATTCCTCAAAATAACCTCAGCATTGTGTCTGTACCACAATTCAATGAATGCCTTCGTTGCTGATATTTTCTCAGGATGGGGTGACCCGACTTCCAGAATACCATCTTTCAATGTCAAATTAATTACATCTGACTGCACAACGGAAACCCGGTACTCCCTGCCCCGGAACATTATATGCTCTCCGTCTTTGCCTGTATGGCTCAGACTTTTCATTTCGCCAAACATGGAAAGATGTCTCTCTATCCATTCAGACTTTTCTTCAACGAACTTTCTGATTTCTTCAACAGTTGCACGGTAAGGTGCCCTTACAACAACACCTTTTTCAGGGCTTACAACTATTCCAAGGGTCCGGCGTGAAGAACGTATTATTCTGTATTCAAACATGAATCAAAATAAGAGTTAATAGCTAAGTTTAAAATGATGATATGGCATCTGGCTGAATGTTCCCGGTCAGCCTGATTATTGTTATCTCAGGCGGCATCCATATCCTGAAGGGAATGCCCAGCACACCAAGTCCCCGGTTTACATAAAGCCATTGACCTCCTTCGTGGTATAACCCACCCCACTCCGGATAAAAATATTTGGAAGGACTCCATCTGAATTTTTTTGTGAAAATGCCAACCTGCATACCATGTGTATGACCGGCAAGTGTCAGGTCAACACTGGTTTTGCCTGCCACTTCTTTTTTCCAGTGGTTGGGATCGTGTGATATTAATATTCTGAAATCGGCATTTTCTGTTCCTTCAAGTGCTTTCGAAAGATTTCCGTATTTTATATTACCGTGTCTTCCTCTGGTTGTGATGCCGGCAATACCGACTGAAGCCTTTCCCTTTCTTATAATGACGTTGTTGTCAGTGAGTAACTGGTAACCAGCTTTATGAATAAAATCTCTGATCATCAGAATATTAGATTCCCTCCCGGTATAATCTGCAGCGGGCAGGTAGGTTCCCATATCATGATTGCCAAAAACAGCATAATTTCCAAGTTTACCATAGGCTACTGCCAGAATGGTGTCCATCCCCTTTGATTCTCTCCAGCCATAACTCACAAAATCTCCCGAGTTAACTACAATGTCGGGAGAATAAGAGTTAATTACTTCCATCTGTTTTTTCAGGAATTCCTGATGATTATAAAATCCGGCAAGATGAAGGTCTGATATCAGAGCAATGGTGAATCCTTCAAGGTCTGGATGAAGACTTTCCTTATGTATTGTGACTTTCTCTGTTCTTACATCAAACCTGCCGTAAGCTGTACCGTAAACGACCACTCCAAAAATTACAAACCATAATACAAAGCCTGCATCTGTGAGTTTTAGTATATAGCCTCCTTCTCTTATTTTTATGAGCATCCCGGCAAAATGAAATCCTATAAAGATAATCCTCGGTATAAATATAGCACATAATGCTCCGTTAAAGCTCATTTTCAGCCATATATGAAACTGGTCGTCATAAAACCCCCTGAATGAGTTGAGTTCAATATAAAGTACCCATAAATAGATGCTCAGAACCGTGTTAAGGAGCATTGCCAGATAGTATCTTGTTCTTGACCGGCCCTTTAAATGGATTTTTATGACTGCGAAGGTCAGAAATTCTGAAATTAACAGAAGAAGGAGCATCCGGGAAAATATTTCCAGGCAAAAATACTTAAATTACCGCAAAAATTACCAATATCTTATCCTTAATACCTGAGATTTTGGTTTTATGACCACGTAAAACGCTATAATCTATGAATTTGCCAAGTGTCAGGATTGTTTTCCATGAGCCGGATTATAAGCCGGAGGAGGGAATTACCTATTCAGTAATAGGATGCCGTTACAGGGGCAGGTGGGTATTTGTCAGACACCGGGGAAAACACTCATGGGAGATGCCAGCCGGTCATGTAGAGGAGGGTGAGACACCGGAAGAGGCTGCCTGCAGGGAACTTGCTGAAGAGACGGGAGCAGTTTTATTCGATCTTCATTGTGTTGCAACATATTCGGTTGAAGAACAAGATGTTACAGGGTATGGCAGGTTGTACTTTGCCGAAATAAAAAAGATGGAAAACTTCAGCGACAGGGAAGAAATTGAAGAGGTTATATTTTCAGATGATATGCCTTCAGTACTTACATATCCTGTTATACAACCTGTCCTGTTTGGCCAGGTTGTCAGATATACTCAAAAGTTGTCTTCTTAAGCCATTTTTCTTCCAGGAGACGGGCAATCCTTTTCACAACAGTTCTTCTTATTTCAAGGTCAACAGGCAGGTTAGGATCCTGATGTGCTATGTTAATACGTGTGCCAATAATAAAATGAATTTCATCACTTTCCATGAACAGTTTCACAATTTTGTCGGCAGGTCCTTTCCCGAGTCTTACACTGTTGTTATATGTCTTAAGAATTTCATTTACTTTCTGAAGGGTAAGAATTCCTTCAGTAACAAGGTCTATGCCCTGTATAAAGCTTTCGGGTGGGAGTTCGGGGTCTTCAAAAACAAGATTGTCGGTAATGGGTCTGTTCAACTCGCGAGCAATAATATCAGCTGTCGTTCCACCGCATACAATCACTTTACCCTTGAACTCCTCAACCTTCTTTGCCAGTTCCCTGTCTTTCTCCTTTTCGTAGGGAGGACCTGTGCAGAGAAGCAGTTTACGCGGTTCGCGGAAATAGATGACTGCACAGCTGATATCATCCTGCGGCCTGTAATTGTCGTTCTTGTTAGCCATTGTTACAATCTTGTTCGCAAGTGCGTCAGCCGAAATTGAATGGTCACCTTTAATAAGTCCTGTGGCATATTTTATGATGTTTTCCCGCTCCCAGCCAAAGGGGTAGGTATCGCTACCCATACCGCTCTGCGTGACGCCATCGGAACATATTATGATACGGTCTTCCTTTTTTGGAATGAAAGTGTACTTTCTAAGCGACTTGCCTGCATGTTTCCCTTTTTCAAGCTTAATCGTCGACCAGTCAACATCTATGTAATTGCTGCCTCGGAGAATTATTACAGGCGGATTATCGTATTCGAGTATGGATATTCTGCCATTGCTTTCAATATCTACTATCGTAAAGGTGGCATAACTGATCTTCCTCTGGCTGCAGACGGGGAGTGTGTTCATTATTATCTCAGCTATCCTGTTGACATCCTTGTGCTCACGCGTAAAGTTGAGAGCCATAGTTGTGGCAAGGGTAGCCAGCATGTTGGCTTTCACCCCGTGACCCATACCGTCGGAGAGCACTGCAATTACACGGTCTTCTTCCTGCACATATTTGTACAGAAACACATCACCGCAGATTCTTTGACCGTCGTGATTGCGCTGCTGGCTGTTTATCTCGATAAAAAAATCCTTTGCCATCTAAATTGTTTTTAGCTGCTTTCCGACCTTGTTTTAACCTTTTTGTAAAATTCAATTATTGAGTTGAGCATCTGTTCTGTTTCAGCGGCACCTTCACCGAGCAGAAAACCTATTTTTTGAACCATCTCAAGGTTTTTCTCAATTACTTCCGAAATACGGGCAGTAACTTCTTCACTGTATACCTCGGGCGAGTAAAGGTCACGTATGATTGCTCCACAGATCTTGTTTTTCCTGATGGGGAAAATTGATATGTTGAGCATCCTGTCGTCGTATTTGATATCCTTGTTAAGCACTGGCTGGTCTTCGCGCAGGACGTATGTAAACATATTATAAACATTGAACGGAAGCAGTGTTTTGATATCTGCTCCTGCAAGCCCGGGAATAATTTCGGCAATAGCTTTTGCATCTTCTCCGGCAATATTTATAAAGCTCTGATTTGAGTGCATTATTTTCAGGTTGTTGTCGACAATCACCACACCCGATGGCAGTTTTTCGAGCATATTGTGAAGCATGTCGGATGCATCCTGTGCTGCTTCTTTTTCTTTTCTTGCAGCTTCCTCCGATTCCTTGAGGGCTTTCTTGGTCTCAGCCAGTTTCCTGTTTGTCTGCCTGAGCGATTCAATGTATTCCTGCTTATTTCTTATGTTGTACACATGACACATTTCGGGGATAGCAAGTCCTTTAGCAACTGTTATTGCAAAATCGCGGCACGACTTATATCCGCATACGCTGCAGTTAAGGTACTCTTGGTTGTTACCCCCTGCGATGATATTGAGGACTTCTTTTATTTTATCCTCAGGTGGGTCAGGTACACGCTGGTCGTCGGCACTGAAGGTTGCAGTAAGGTTCAGTTTCGACCATCTCTTCATATCTTCCTCCCACTTTTTCTTGTCGAGAAGGTCAACCCTCTTCTGGGCATATTTTCTCACAAGAGCCCTGCGCCTGAACCTTTCGGTGTGGTTCTCCATACCTGGACCGAGGAGGCATCCATGGCAGAAGAAGAGGTTGAAATGGTGGAGGATATAATCGATGTAGCGGTCGAAATCGCTTATTGCCTCGAATATTTCCTCTTTGCCCGATGCGGTTATTATACTGCTTGTCACCATATCGCGCCTGATGCCGGCAGCCTGGATGATTCCCGGGGCAAGCGGGTAGAGTGCTCCCCAGTTTCCGTGGGGCGGGTCGAACTCCGACATCTGGACCAGCCTTTCCTGAATACCCGCTTCCTCAAAGAGCTGACGCAGTTCAATAAATGTTAGGACACTGTCGACAAGTTTGCCCGATGAGTAAAGAAATTTCTCGTCCTTGGCTTCTATACACGGGCCTATAAAGACTGTAGCCACATCTGGTCCGTATAAATCTTTTACGACCATCGCTGTGGCCGCCATAGGTGAGACAATAGGTGCCAGATTGGGTACGAGTCCCGGAAAATACTTTTCGATCAGTTTTACAATTACCGGGCAGTTGGCAGTTATGTAATATTTCCCCTTGGCTTTTTCGAATAGCTCGGCGTATTTGCGGGCAACGAGATCTACTCCGAAAGAATCTTCATGCACATAGTCGAAGCCTAGTGCCCTGATCATGCTTACGAATTTACGGTAGTCTGTTATGTCGTCAAACTCAGAGGCAATGCTGGGTGCGACAAGCGCTGCAGTTTTGCGTGGTGAAGCCAGCAGCTCTTTTACCTCCTGGCGTGAATCGCGGAACTCAACAGCTTTTGCCGAGCAACTAATATAACATAACCCACAGCCAATACACTTGTCTGGAAGAATGTACGGATGCTTTCTCTGAGGCTTTACCTCGATAGCATTCACAGGACAAACCCTTACGCATGCATAGGAATTCCTGCATTTCTCTTCGTTAATATATAAAACCGGTGAGGAGTTATGCATTTTAATGGAGTTTTATTTTATGTTCTGTAGTTCACGGTCGAGTATTGCTTCGGCCTCAGCGGCATTAATGCCTTTTATAATTTTACCGTTTATTACCAGGTTGGGCCCTTCACTGCAATACCCCATACACCTTGAACCCTTGAAAACTACCTTATCATCAATATGATTCTTTTTAAGATATTCCTGAATTATTTTTACCAGATTCTTGTTTCCGCGTGAAAAGCAACTGCTTCCCAGACAAATCTGAATCTCAAACCTGCTTTCCGGCATTGTTTTGTTTATTTGTGAACAATACAACCAAAGATAATCATAATTTTAAAGCACTCATAATTTTATTTTATATTGTTTTCTGGAAAATTATCAATAATTTTCATTCAGGGATTGAATTAAAAATCAAATACCAGATTTGAATAAAATTTTAAATAATTAATAATCAG
>JBASIK010000124.1:0-9316 GCA_049654745.1 Bacteroidales bacterium | reverse complement strand
GGTTATGCCGGTTCACTAAAAAGTGCTGAAATGTCGGAGGAAGAAAAAAAAGCAGCCGTAAAAGAATTTGCTCTTAAGAAAGGTATTCTGATAGCCATATTTTCTGGCTTAATGAGTGCATGTTTCAATTTTGGATTCGAGGCCGGAAAACCGATTGAAAAGGTAGCTCTGGAACATGGTGCCAATCCTCTCTTTCAGAAAAATCCAACACTTATATTTATATTACTGGGAGGATTTATAACCAACCTTTTTTATTGCGGCTTTCTCAACATAAAAAACAAAACTTGGAAAGATTACATTAACATTACCCCAACAGTATTTCTTAATAACCTGTTTTTCACTTTTCTTGCCGGGTTCCTCTGGTTCCTGCAGTTCCATTTCTTTGGAATGGGCTCAAGCAAACTACCTGAAGGAATGGCTGTATTCGGTTGGAGTATACTTATGGCCCTTAATATAGCCATAAGCAATATCTGGGGTATCCTGCTGAAGGAATGGAAGGGCGTAAGAAGAAAAACAATAATTGTTCTTATTACGGGAATTGTGATTCTGATACTTTCGACATTTATTGTTAAACTCGGTTAAAAAGAAATAATATGAAAAGGTTTGGCTTTAAAATGAAACTGCTACCCGGATACAAGGAGGAGTATAAGCGCCGCCACGATGCTATATGGCCTGAGCTTGTAAAGCTATTGAAAGACAATGGTATATGTAATTATTCTATTTTCTTTGACGAAGAAACCAATATTCTGTTTGCCTACCAGGAGCAGACGGGCGAAAGTTCTTCGCAGGATCTGGGGAATACCGAAATAGTGCAGAAATGGTGGAAGTACATGGCAGATATTATGGAAACAAATCCCGATTATTCACCTGTTTCTGTTCCTCTCGAACAGGTCTTCCATATGGAGTAAAGAAAATAAAAAAGAAAAGGTTATTGACAGAACTCTGATAATATTAACAAACAAAAAATGTTTTAAAAAATGAAAAATGCTGATATTGAAAAAGCCTATAAAGCAGCAAAAGAGCAGTATGCTGCACTGGGAGTTGATACCGAAAAAGTTATTGAACAGATTAATAATATTCCAATAAGTCTTCATTGCTGGCAGACAGACGATGTAGGCGGTTTTGAAAAACCTGGTGCTGAGCTTGGAGGAGGGGGTATCCAGGTGACTGGTAATTTTCCTGGTAAAGCCAGAACTATTCAGGAAATGCGACAGGATCTTGAAAAGGTATTTTCGTTGCTGCCGGGTAAATTAAGACTGAGCCTGCATGCAATTTATGGTGAATTTGGCGGAAAACTGGTTGACAGGGACCAGATTGAAACAAAACATTTTCAGGGCTGGATAGACTGGGCTAAAGAGAAAAACATAGGGCTCGATTTCAACTGTACATGCTTTTCACATCCCTATGCCGACGATGGTTATACACTATCGAGCAGAAATGAGAAAATAAGGAAATTCTGGGTAGAACATGTTAAAAGATGCCGGAAAATTGCTGCTGATATGGGTAAACAGCTAGGAATACCGGCAGTCCATAACATATGGATACCCGATGGTTCGAAAGATACACCGGTGGACCGAAGCACACTTCGTAAAATTCTTAAAAAATCACTCGATGAAATATTTTCTGTAAAATATCCAAAGAAATACCTGAAAGATTCTGTTGAGAGCAAACTCTTCGGAATTGGTTCTGAATCAATGGTTGTCGGCTCTCATGATTTTTATCTTGGCTATGCTGTCAGGAACAATATTATGATAACTCTCGATAATGGCCATTTTCATCCGACAGAACAGGTGGGTGATAAAATTTCTTCCATACTGCTGTATGTAGATGAGTTACTTCTTCACCTTACAAGGGGTGTAAGATGGGATAGTGACCATGTTCTCACTCTTAACGATGAACTTATGCTTATTGCTCAGGAAATTGTACGTGCCGGAGCTCTTAACAGGGTAAATGTCGGACTCGATTTCTTCGATGCAAGTTTGAATCGCATAGGAGCATATGTAGTCGGTACCCGTTCTGCTCAGATCGCATTTATGTATGCATTGCTGGAGCCCCTTAAAATGCTAACTGAGTTCGAAATCAAAGGTAAGAACTTCGAAAGGCTTGCTTATCTTGAGCTTATGAAAACGAAACCTTTTGGTGCAGTATATGACTATTATTGTTTGAAAAGCGGAAAACCTGCCGGCGAAGATTACATTCAGGAAATTCAGAAATACGAAAAAGAGGTTCTATTAAAAAGGAAATAGGAACAAAAAAATCAGGGAATGAAAGAAAAAGTAATTGCAGTTTTTGATATTGGCAAGACCAATAAAAAATTGCTTCTTTTTGACACACAACTGAATGTTTTAAAGGAAACTGAAGAAAGATTCATTTCAACAACTGATGATGACGGATTTGAGTGTGATGATATTGAACTGATTGAAAAATGGGTGAAAAATTCACTCGACGAAGTCATTCAATCCGAAAAATATGATTTACTGGCTGTAAATTTTGCTACTTACGGTGCAACACTTGCTTATATCGATAGCCATGGCAGGCGTCTCACACCTATTTATAATTATTTGAAACCTCTAGATGAATCAATACCCGAAGAACTCTACAGAAGATATGGAGGAAAGGAAGAATTTTGCCGCAGGACAGCTTCTCCAGCACTCGGGATGCTCAACTCGGGAGTTCAAATTCTCTGGCTGAAAAAGACAAAACCTGAAATATTTTCGAAAGTCAAGCACATCTTGCATTTTCCACAATACTTCACCTTCAGGTTATCTGGGCAGGTAGTTTCAGAACATACATCGCTGGGTTGTCATACTGCACTGTGGGATTTTGACAATATGAAATATCATCCGTGGGTGTATGATGAGAACCTGCAACTCCCCGAACCTGTTTCGGTTTTTAAGCTTAAGGAGGCAAATATTTCGGGTAAAAGGATAATGGTTGGAACTGGTTTACATGATAGTTCGGCATCGCTTGCACCATATTTCAGCCCTGACACAGGCAACTTTATACTGGTTTCAACAGGCACATGGTGTATCAGCATGAATCCGTTCAATCATGAACCACTAACAACGGAAGAACTTAACCAGGATTGTCTCTGCTACATGAGTATTAACAGGGAACCTGTTAAATCCTCAAGGCTTTTCCTGGGGCATATGCATGATGAAGCTGTGGGTAAAATCAGCCAGTATTTTAAAATTAACGAGAATTCTTTTCGTCTGGTTAAGCCTGATGTCAAACTACTTAACAGGATGATGGGGAAATTCATGGATGAAAAGGTTTTTACAGTTCCTGGAAGCAAACCAGGAACTCTGCTGGAAGAACCGGAGCTTTTCTTGTTCGACAATTTTATTGAGGCTTATCACCAGTTGATGATTGAGCTCTCTGACCTTACTGTAGAAGCTATAAACAGGGCAGCAGGAGAGGATGATAAAACTGAAAATATATTCATTACGGGAGGCTTTTCGAAAAATCCGCTCTTTTTGAAACTTGTTGCAAGTTCATTTCCTGATAAAAAAGTTTACACTTCCGAAATAAGTAATGCTACCTCCCTGGGAACTGCAATGGTGACACTAAAGGCACTGATGCCGGATAAAGAGTTTAAACCCGATCTGGGACTAACCGAGATAACTCTGTGAAGCAAACTTTTTACTAACGTTAACACAATTTGAAAGAATTGTGTTTGTCTTGATGCATGTGTTATAATAATTATTGCTAAATGGTAACCGTATCTGGGTAAGGGTTTCGTATGGAGGAGCTCCGTCAATAACCGAGGCGAAGATTTCTTTAGGACACAGAAATATTTGTATTGTGTCGGTAAAAAATGATTACAGAAAGAATTAATTTATTCTTTTCTTAAAGCAGATATCAGATAATTTTTGTCAACACTACGGATTGCAAAAAGCAGGGCAGTTATCCCGGTAAAAATTATTGCCACTATAATAGTAAGAATCGACACCAGAGGGATGTCGGTACTTTTTTCCACCGAAGGCAATGTCGATACAAGTGCTGAGAGAGATCCTGTAATCACACCCGCTATCAATATTGTAATCTGTTCTTTAAGAAGAATTTTTCTAATCTTTTTAACCATAAAACCAGTAGCCAGCATAAGTGCAAATTCCCTCCTCCGGAAGTTGTAATTCTGCCTGAGTACAAATGCAAGCCCGATAACACCGAGAACCATTCCCAATCCTCCAAGTACCATAAATACTGAAAGATATGTATTGGTTACCTCGAAAAATTTTTCGAGACGTTCTCTGGTGCTCATGATATTGATTCCATAACTGTTAAACCTGGCACTTAAAATTTTCCTGTAATCTTCAGAAAGTTCCGGATTCCCACCTGCAAGAAAAACTGAATATCCTGACACAGAAGGAAAGAATCTGCTGAAGGATTTTTCACCTGTGATTACATAACCTTGAAATACAGATGATTTTAAACCTCCGGCAATAATTATATAAAGTTTTTCACCATTTTCAGCATTATAAATAAGTGTATCACCTACACGCATTTTTAAGCCCCACTGGAGTACTGTCTGGTCGGCATAACCATATATTATATTTTCTCCAGGGGTTCTATTAAGAATTTCCCATGGGTCGGAAGGGTCAGCTTCCTTCAGCAGGGTTGAAAAACTAAATGCTTTTTGTTCGCGAAGTGTTGATGGGTCTATTCCAAGAAGCGGGGGACTTGTAACGTGATGAAGGTTAAGACAGCTGGCGTCATCACCCTGCAGTCTTTTTGCTTGAAGGAAAAAAATTGTTTCTGCGGGAAAATAGCTGAGCCCATGTGCCTTTTTGCCTTCTTTTGTATTAAGGTTTTCTTTCACCGGTACAGTTGTTTCTGCCCATAAAAGAAAACCTCCGGTTCCTCCACGTGGTGACAGGCTGCTTTCATTTACCTTCAACCTGTTGACTCCAGTTATTATAACAGCAAAAAGACCTGCTGATATCAGGAGAACAGGCATTACAGCCCTTGCAGGATAAAAGGAGTAATAACTCCTGGAAACAGCAAGTTCTGAATTCACCGTTTTATGCAAAGGAGCTTCTTTCCTGATGATGATAAAAAACCAAAATAAAATCAGACCTGCAAATAATAATCCACCTGCACTGTACGATACTGACAATAAAGGTTCCTTAAGAATTGCATAATCAGCCAGCAGGAGGACAATTCCTGCTGTAATAAAAAGAGTGGAGATTATCTTGATTAATCCTGGTTTGACGTTAATTACTTTGAATTCCCTGCTTTCTCCCATCTGCATCTCCTTAAGAAATTTTCTAATCCTGATAAACTGAAGTGTGATTGATGTGAGGAAAGCTGCTAAAAAGCCTGCAAGTGAAGGAACCAATCCTGTTACTGCTTTAATTGTGTCGGTTTGCACAGCTCCTCTCCATACTCCGTTAAGAGCCCATACTACAATTTCGTTAAAAAATATTCCGGCAAAGACTCCTGTAAGACAACCTGCAAGAGAAATAATCAGATTTTCAGCTAAAAGCAGCTTTTTGATTTTCCTGTTGCTGAAACCCAGTGCAAAGAATGAAAATATCTGGCTTCGGCGTGAGTCAAGGAAAGAGTTGACAGCCATTATCAGAAGTATAAAACAGGAAGCAATTATAAAAAATCCAAGTCCGATAAACAATCCGCTGAAGTCAACACTCTGGTTGGCAGCATTTATCATATCGTTCCGGATATTCCTTATAGCGAAACCACATTTAACAGGTTCAATTGAACCTGTGAGTGCATTTAAGATTTCATCCTTGCTGATATCCGGTGGTACCCTGATGGCAGTTGCAGAACCAAAATTACTTGCCCATATCTTTTTTCCGGTTGCATAATTTAAAAATATCTTGGGAGTGCCTTTATAAACATTCCAGTATTCCTCATCTTTCTTTCTGATAAGCTCTGTTTTTAATGGTACGCCAGCATCCCATCTGCTGCACGATTGACGGCCTGAAATGCCGGGAAATTCTGGCATAAGCTCAGGGTCATTCCATTTTCCCGTTATTTCAACAATGTCGTGTACAATAAACCTGCCCTGGCTCTCTTTAAAATCTGAAATCCTGTCAGGATCATACCATGTTAATGTCAGGGTATCACCTTTCTTCGCACCAATATCACTGGCGAGCCATTTATTAATAAGAATTCTATTGCCTTCAGGGACTTCGGGATATATAAAACGTTCGACTCCAGAGGCAAAGGAATAGGGATTAAGCCTGCTCTCTTTTTCGGTGCTGTTAACCAGATAGGTTATCACAGGTGACGCACCTGGAATTACACTTTTTATTTCTTCAACAAGTGTGCTGTCGAAAAAGATTCTGCCTGTTAATATTTCATTAAATCCTGTTCTTTCACTTTGTCTGACTTTCAGACCCAGATCGGATGGCACAAGAATACTTTTCAGCTTCTCCAGAATCTCGCCAGTTGAAAATGAATTGTCTTTTTCTATAAGAATCCGGTTAGCTTTCCCCGTCCTGCTTAGTTCTGAAATATTGACAAATATGTTATCAGGAGTGGTCTGTTTTATCTCGATTGAAAAATTCCCGGCTTCTTCTTCGGTAAAAATATATTTGATTTTAAAAACATGTGAGGCAATATTACCTGCCGATGGAGCGAAGGGCGATGAAGAGGGCAGGTCTGAAATCTGGCGGTGGGTAACAATAATTTCATCACCAACGGAAAGATTTAATCGCCTTGCGAGATGTTCATTTATTGCTGCGTCAACATTGTCAATGAATTTACCCTGCACATTATTTAATGTGAAAAAAGTATGCCTGATGCCATATATTTTAATGTTCTCGATCCTGTTTCCATTTCCGAATTTTTCTACAGATCCTTCAGTTTCGAGGAGTGAAGCTGTTTTAATTTCGGTGATGGCTGTAAGTTTACTGTCGAGTTCCGGTTTGAAATATCTTAAACCCGAACTGATAAGAAACCCTGTGTTTCCGAGACGCTTTCCGGCTGAATCTCTCAGGCTTTGACGAACTGAATAACCTGTAAGCAGTGAACCTGTAACAACAGCAGTCAGAACCATAATTATCACTGCCTGGTTAAATGCAGATTTCCTGTAATGAGTTAATGATTTAAAAATCAGTTTTCTGCTGTTCAATTTCATCTTATATTAAACAAAATCAGATTTTTACAAGTTTCCCATTCTCTATTTTGTAAATAACCGACATTTTCTTTGCCAGTGTCATTGAATGAGTCGCCAGTATTACAGCAGTTCCGTATTGCGAACTAATTTCCTTCAGCAGATTGCCCAGAATTTCTGCATTTGCAGCATCAAGGGAACCGGTGGGTTCATCTGCCAGCAGAAGAGAAGGCTTATTAATCAGGGCCCTGACAAGAGCCGCACGCTGTGCTTCACCTCCTGAAACCTGCCAGGGATATTTTGAGGATAGGTTCATTATTCCGGTACGCTCCATAAGTTCCCTGGCATATCCGACTCTTGCATGATATTCGTCATCCTCTAATTGTCGTGCTGATAAAGGAAGAAGTATGTTTTCCATTACAGTCAGATAGGGGAGGAGCAGGTGATCCTGAAAAATGAATCCTATCTGCCTGTTACGGTAATCTGCAGCCTCATCAACTGTGTAATTGTTAATGAGCTTTTCTCTGAATAAAATTTCTCCTGAATCAGGTCTATCAAGCAGACCGACAAGATTAAGCAACGTAGTCTTTCCAGAACCGGAAGGACCTGTAACGGCTATTGTTTCACTTTCTTTCAATTCGAGGCTGAGACCATCGAGCACAGCACCTCTTTGGGGATAAGATTTCCTGAGTTCCCGTACTCTTAACATCACTGTTATTTTTTTGATTTATTTGTTTACCAATGAGCTGTACACATTAACCAGATCCTCTGTCATCTTTTCCATAGTCAGTTTGTTCATTACATTATTCATGCCAGTTTTGCCGGATTCTTCCATAATATTTTTATTCCTGAACATATAAATAATGTTTTCGGCAAGTTCTTCAACTGTATCGGGTTTGTAGAGTATCCCACCAGCTGTAGTTTCAATTATTTCCGGAAAAGCTCCTGACCATGGAAGAACTACTGGTACACCTGCCGCATTTGCTTCAATCACATAAAGGCCGAATGCGTCCGGTTTACGAACTGGGACACTTATCAGATCCACTGACTTGAGGAATTCTGCTTTTGCTTCTCCATGGAAATCCCTGCAAATCTTTACTGAGTACTGAAATCCGTATTTATGTAATTTATTAAGTTGCTCTTTAAGAAAAGGTTTGTCGTCACCTGTGAATCCACCGCATACATACATCTTCAGTGACTTAAACTCACTTTCAGATTTTATTTTAATAAAGGCATCTACAAGTTTGTCAAAGCCATTGTTATAATTTACCCTTGACAGAAAGCCTATTGCTGGAGAATCGTTCTTAATTTCAGAAACAAGATAATCACTGCTTTCAATACCAGTTCTTATGACATTTATTTTTTCAGAGTTAATGCCGGTTTTAGAAATGAAAAAATCCTTGAAATAGCGACTCGGGGTTATGAAAGCATCAACGAAAGATGATTCTTCTCCTATCATTTTCCATGCCTGCGACTGGTAAGGTTCTGCCATTTCATTTATCCAGTCATCTTCATTCTGAAGGGAACAAACTATTTTGATATCAAGATACTTTTTTATCTGTCTGGCTAATCCTATTATCAGTGCATTTGAAAGATGTACAATATCAGGTCTTATATCTTCCCGCAGATGATTTACCAGTCGCTCAAGTTCCTTTTTATGTCTGTCGTAAGTGCCGTCAATCATATGCAGTGTCAGTTCTTCATGGCCTGCTGTTCTTACTGAACCTGAACTTTTTGCTGCAATCTTCAGCACTGGTTTTGCATCCAGTATTTTCTCAAGGAATGAAGGCAGTGAAGGCAGCTTCTCTCTCATATATAATGAAACTGCTCCAAAATAGACCTCTTCTTCAAATCCAGCTCTGGCATATTCCTTTTCGGGAGGGAGGTAGAGGGGAATTAACACAGCCTCTGTATTACTGTACTTTTTTATTGCATTGTAATACAGCATGTCGCGGTAGCAATTACTGCAATAAAACGAGCCTCCAGAGCCTGTAACAAAAAAAGCAATTTTCATTGACTATTTGTTTTTTTTCCAAAAGCAATAAGCCTTCCGTCTTCGGTGAGAATATAAAACCGGTCTCTTGTAACTGCAGGAGAAGAAATTATGGAACTTCCACAGTTAAAACTCCATTTTTTGCTGCCATCTAAAAGGCTCAATAGATAAACATAGCCATCGGTACTACCGACAAGAACATTATTTCCTGATATTACAGGGGAACCTTCTATACTTCCGTTTGT
>JBASIK010000123.1:0-43368 GCA_049654745.1 Bacteroidales bacterium | reverse complement strand
GGATACATCCGGCGAGATAAGGGTGCACATTGAAACTCATTGTTCTGAAGACGTGCTCGACCGGGCGGCATGGATATTCAATAAACTCGGGATGGATAAAACCCGCGAGAGGAATGGTGTGCTTTTCTATCTTGCTGTGGCCGACAGGAAATTTGCCGTGATTGGTGATGCGGGAATCAATTCGAAAGTTCCGGAGGGTTTCTGGAACCAGGTAAAAGAACTTTTAACAAAATATTTTAAAAATGGCCTTTTCGCCGAAGGTCTTTCCGAAGGAATTAAACTGGCAGGCCGTCAGCTAAAAACGTTTTTCCCTTACATGAAAGATGATGTCAATGAGCTGAGCGACGAAATATCATTTGAGACATTTCCGGAAAAGAACAATTAATGAATGACATAAGATATAAACTGGCAGTACTTGTTATTTTTTTCTTATCCAATGCAATTTGTGCCCAGGATATTCCCGATAAACCTTATCCACCTCGATTAGTAAACGATTTTGCGGGTTTACTCTCAGGCGATGAGGTTGAAGCCCTTGAGAGTAAACTTGTCGCTTTTAACGATACCACTTCCACTCAGATAGCCATAGTCGTTGTCAAAGATCTTTCAGGATATGCAATTTCGGATTATGCTCAGCGTCTGGGCGAGAAGTGGGGGGTGGGACAAAAGGGATTCGACAACGGAATTGTGATAGTTGTAAAACCGAAAACTGTGACCTCGAGAGGGGAGGTTTTTATTGCTACAGGTTATGGACTAGAGGGAGCAATACCCGATCTGGTATGTGCCGATATAATTGATAATGAAATACTACCTGCTTTCAGGGATGGCGATTACTTCAGGGGTCTCGATCGTGCCACAGATGTACTTATGTCACTTGCCTCCGGAGAATTTACAGCTGATGAGTACAGAAAAAATTCAAAAAAGAATCCTGAAACGATAACTTTGTTGATATTATTAGTTGTAATCATCGGTCTATTTCTGATATTTAATTCCGGACGCTCAAATCACTCCCATTTCTCAGGAAGACGCAGCAGTTTACCTTTATGGCTGCTTCTGAGCATGATGAGTTCAGGAGGCCGCTCTCACAGGGGCAGCTGGGGCGGATTCTCAGGAGGTGGTGGTTTTGGTGGCGGTTTTGGCGGTAGCGGAGGCTTCGGCGGCTTTGGTGGCGGAAGCTTCGGCGGAGGAGGTGCCGGCGGAAGCTGGTAAATAAGCCGGTCCTTGAAACATAATTACTTTGTTTTTTTGGTTCACTTTACTAATTATATCTAAAATAATTACTTTAACTTCGTATTTCAGTAAATAACCGGGGTCTGATAAAAATCAACCCGGAAATTACAAAAAATATAGTTGATATTATTTAGTAATTAAATATGGAATTTCAGAATAATTCTGTACTCGATTCACTCAATTCTTCGAGCATTGAATTTATAGAAATCCATGGCTTTATGGAGTTTCTACTGAGGTTTTCCCTGAACCTTGCAGTAATAATGATTCTGATAAGATGGTTGTATTATACCTCCACCAGACGTAAGGACTATCTGTTTACATACATCCTGATAGCAAACATAGTCTTTCTGCTATGCTTCCTGCTTGAGAATGTAAAGCTTCAGGTTGGATTTGCCCTTGGACTTTTTGCAATATTTGGCATCCTGCGTTATCGGACAGATACAATTCCAATTAAGGAAATGACATATCTGTTTCTTGTTATAGGAGTTTCGGTAATAAATGCCCTGACAACATCTGATACAACACTTGTTGAAATCCTTTTCAGTAATATTGTTATCATCTTGATAACATTTGGCCTTGAAAAGGTGTGGTTGCTCCGGCATGAGTCGTCAAAACTTATAACATATGAAAAAATAGACCTGTTAAAACCCGAGAAATATGAAGAACTGCTGAACGATCTCCGTGAAAGAACGGGCATAAAAAATATCAAAAGAGTAGAGATAGGAAAAATTAATTTCTTCAGGGGAACATGTGATCTGCAAATATTTTATGAAACCATTGAACCCGAAAAGGCCACTGAAAAAGAAAACTCAAGAAATGAAGATGATGAGGATGATTAGGAAAATAGCGGCTTTTCTCATCCTTATTTCAACTTCCGGAGTTATCGCTGGTCAGGAAAATGACTTTGGTATCTGGCTTGAACTTAATACCACGCATAAAATTGTAAAAAAGCTTGATGCAACACTCAATGGTGAGGTGAGAACTTTCAATAATTCTTCACAGGTACGTCAGGTGTTTTTAGAGGGTGGGCTGGAATATAAAGTGACGAAGAGTTTTTCAGTTGCAGGGAGCTACAGGCTTGCAAGCAGAAGGGAAGACGATGATAATTTTTACTGGCGTCACAGGATTTTTACCGACCTTAAACTTAAATATCCTGTGAATGATTTTAATATATCTGCCAGGCTGAGGTTTCAGAGGAGTACAAAGACATACATTGAGGATCTGGAAGATCTGGATGCATCCTATCTCTTCAGAGTAAGGCTGAAAATCGATTATGATATACCCAAGGTGCCACTGGCTCCGTATGTTTATTATGAATCTTTTTCGCCGATTTTCGCCGGAGAAGGTTATCGTATAAGCAAGTACCGGCTTTCTGCAGGAGCAGAATATCACCTCACAAAAAAATCTGATATACAGGCAGGATACATTTTTCAACACGATTCTGACCCTAAGATAAAGAATACCAATATTTTATCTCTGGGCTACGCTGTTAAATTCTGAAGAAAAACACCTGTAAAATTATTTTCCTGCCTGTCCTGAAGTATATTCCCTCCATTTTTCAATTACCTTTTTCATGTCAGCTGGAAGATCTGACTCGAAGGTCATTCTTTTGCCTGTTGAAGGATGGTCGAATGATAATGTACGGGCGTGGAGAGCCTGGCGGGGAAGGGTTTCGAAACAGTTTTTTACAAACTGCTGATACTTGCTGAATGTTGTTCCCCTGAGTATTCTGTCGCCTCCGTACTCTGCATCGTTGAAAAGAGGATGCTTTATGTGTGCAAAATGAACTCTTATCTGGTGAGTGCGGCCGGTTTCAAGCCGGCACTCAACCAGCGACACGTAACCGAAACTCTCAATCACCCTGTAATGTGTTACTGCTGGTTTGCCATGACTTCCGTCGGGAAAGACCTGCATTATTTTTCTGTCTTTCAGGTTTCTTCCGACATGACCTGTGATTGTACCCTCCGGCGGGTCGGGCGTGCCCCATACCAGAGCATTGTATATTCTGCCAGTTTTACGGTCGAAAAACTGCCTGGCAAGTCGGTTCTGTGCAATTTCATTCTTGGCAACAACAAGAATGCCCGATGTGTTTTTATCAAGCCTGTGTACAAGGCCCGGACGTAATTCACCGGTGCTGAAAAGCGGCATATCCCTGAAATGCCACATAAGGGCATTGACAAGGGTTCCTGTGTAATTGCCGTACGCCGGATGGACCACCATTCCTGCCTCCTTATTTATGACAATGACATCATCATCTTCATAAAGAATGTTGAGAGGAATATCTTCAGGGATAAGTTCAATCTCGCGCGGTGGTGTCGGAAGGAGTACCTGAATGATGTCTCCCGGTTTGATCTTGTAACTGGGTTTGACCGGGGAATTGTTTACAAGAATATTTCCTGCCTCAGCGGCATACTGAATCCTTGTGCGGGATGCGTTTACAATCCTGGTTGCAAGGTATTTGTCAATCCGCACAGGTGCCTGCCCGGCATCTACTTTAAAACGGTAATGTTCATACAGTTCCTGTAGCTCTGTCAGTTCCTCCTCAGTCATAGCCTCTCACCTTGAAATAATTAGCCTGGCTGTACCAGGGATTTTCGTTCTTGCCGAAGCACTGACGAAATAGATTCCCGCCGGCAGAGAAGAAATATCAAGCCTGTCGTAAGCAGAATAACGTGACTTCATGATTGTTCTGCCGGATAAATCTGTAATTGTGATGCCGATATCTGAAACAAGCGGTTGATTGCCTATACTAATATAGATATATTCCGAAGCAGGATTGGGCCATATTTTGATTCGCATTTCGTTATACTGGGGGTTGTCAATATCTGATGATTTAATCTCAGGGCCAAAGACTGGCCTTATCATCACGCTGCCAGGCATTTGAGATACATTCCACTCTCCGTTGAGGTAATAGAGCTGTCGCCCGTTGTGTGGGGTGTTGAGGTCAAATCCTGCATTCAGAAATGTCTCAGACCTTTGCCTCCATCCAACGAAGAAATCACCAATTATTTCAACAGGTTTATCTAGAACGTATGTGTAGAATCCGTTAATGCTTTCGCCCTGTTTGACTATCATCTCTTCCTGTGTGTAAATCACATTACCCGGGACGCCATGGTTGTTATCCCATACTATAAGGTCGAAGGCTCTCTGGTTGGCATTCTGATAGCTGTCGTTAAAGCATATCTGTACAGCTCTCAGCGTGTCGGGAATAAATGATTTGAACCTGTATGCCAACATGGCGTTGCGTGAGCCCAGTCCGCTTATACCATAACCACCTTCAGATGTTCCGTCATCAAATGCAAAGCATCTCCCGAAACGCTGATAATATACAATTGTATCATTTTGCTTTCTATCGAAGGCATCTGTTGTCAGGTAGCATTTTATTCTGAAAAGTGCAGAATCAGTACTGGATGAGTTGAAAGTATATATTAGTCCCGCATTGTATGTTACCACGGCACCTGAGTCAATATTTGTGGCACCTGCAGTAAAGGAGTGCACAACACTGTTATTGTATACATCGGTAATCTGGAAGCTGCGTGTCACATTCCGGACTATCCTGTCGTTATTTCTGTAGTTAATGGTGATATATGGTCCCATCTCCGAAAGAAACACCTGTCTGAATTGATACCATGGCATCTCCTCATAAGTTTTCAGAACAGACCTGACAGGCAGTGTGAAAGCCACATCGGGCGGGTTGGTGTCGGCAGGATGCCTGTTTTTGTCAAGAAGAATATAATCAATGTTCCAGATATCACTGTTACCTGCCATAGACGGGTCGGAGATAGCCGATGAAAGTGAAGCATGGTTGATGAATCTGAATCTGAAACCTTTTTTAAGAAACCTGCTGTCGGCAATATTGATAATAACAGGCCTGAAACCATTTGTTTCGGTGGATGGTGCCTTCCAGATTCGAAACCATTCCTGCTCAGCGGGTGCCCAGAACTGCAGCACCAGGCTGTCGCCCGGCTCAGGTTTGTCTGATAATCCTCCTGCCTCATAAAAGAAACTCAGATAAATGTTATCATCGATACTGTAGTTGAGGTTTAAGGGTTTTGAAGTAAGATGATCGGCCTCAAATACGAATGATGAAGCTGTTTCGTAGAGCCGTCCGTCACTGTCGAGTGCATCGAATGTTGCAATGCCAACACTAATCTGGTTCACTGAATAGGTATTATTAATAAAGACAAATTTATCTTCCCATCTTTTGTTGTCAGGGTAAATGTAACTGTCGGAAAAATCGTCAAAAAAAGGAACTTCAAGCGTGTCGGTCGATTTTGAGCTTTTGGTCGCTTCAGACAATGATTTATCAGTATGCAAATAGATGTTTCGTGAGAGTCCGGTAACAACTTCCTGGGAGTAAATAGATATACCGGGGAAAAAAAGAAGTGAGAGATATGCAAGAATTCTTTTTTGCATCTGGCGTTATTGGTCGTTATTGTTACCTGGAGCTGTTATATATAAACTATCGGGCATACTGACAAGAGTGGAATCGACAGGTAATAATGCCGAATCGGTTGTAAGCCATATATATACTACTGAGCCAAGCTGAAGGGTGGATTCTTCGTTAAATTCCGGACTCTGACGGTAGACAAATGCCTTAGTCGAATCATCACTGTTTTTGACGGTGCTGTCGAAAATATATGCTCCTATATTGAGTGATGCGCTGAGAACAGTATTTCTTGCCCGTTCGTAATTCATTCCTATCAGGTTGGGAACAGGGGTTCTTTCGTTGCTGAGTCCTTTACCAAGAACAAGGTCGATTGCTGAGCCTTTCTGAACCGGTTTTCCCTTTTCGATTTCTTTGCCGTCGTAAAGTTGTTTCAGAACGACATCAACTGAGAGGTCGGGCACATAAATAAGTTTGCCTGGTTCAAGTCCTGAAGTCTGCAGAATTGCAAGTGCCTGTCTTTTCGGCAAACCGATTAGGTCGGGCATATCAACCATTTCGGGGTTGAAAGCATTGATTGTCAGAATTATTCTTCTCCATTTTTTTACCCTGTATCCGGGTTTAGGGTTTTGTTCGGCAATGCAGCCTCTCGGTACAGCATTTGTATAGATTGAATCCATTATCTGAAAACGCAGCTTATGTTTTTTTGCCAGTTTGGCTGTTTCTTCCAGAGTAAGCCCGTAAAAATCCGGAACGGGTCTTGCCTGTCCATGACGCGTATAGATATTTAGCCATAGCAGCACCAGAAATATTGAACCCAGTACGATGGCAATTGCAAGCCCGAGATTTTTGAAGAATACTTTGCTCAGAAGGAACTCTTTCAGACTCATAAAGATGGTTTACATTAGAAAAACGCAGTGGCAAAGATAAAATTATATTACAACATAATAGTATCTGAAAAAGCAGCCTATCAGAGTTTTCTTATGACATTATAGAAGGTATCCCTTTCTGCGGGTTTGTATCCTGCCTGCCGGATAAGACTGGTTATCTCTTCTATAGACATGGAGGGATTGGTTTCGGCAGCCCCTGCCATTGAGTATATTTTTGTAGTATCTTCTATGGTGCCATCAAGGTCGTCAGCTCCGAAAGAGAGGCTGAGCTGGGCATTTTCTTTTCCAAGCATGGGCCAGTAGGCTTTCAGGTGAGGAAAGTTATCGAGATAAATCCTGGCCACAGCATAGTTTCTCAGATCCTCAAGAATATTTACCTCTCCTGTGAAAGAGAGAGGGTTGTTATGTTTTTTGTATTTGAGAGGGATGAAGGCGTTAAATCCTCCTGTTCTGTCCTGCAATGTTCTGAGGCGTTCCATATGATCAATACGGTGGCTGTAATTTTCGATATGTCCGTAGAGCATGGTGGCATTTGATGGTATTCCAATAAGGTGGGCAGCTTCATGGATAGCCAGCCATTTTTCGGAAGAGGTTTTACCCGGACAGATTTTATTGCGGATATTTTCATCAAAAATCTCAGCCCCGCCGCCAGGAATGGAGGAAAGTCCGCACGCCTTCAGCATTTTAAGCCCTTCTTCAATTAAAAGACCACTCTTGCTGAACATATAATCAAGCTCAATTGCTGAAAATGCCTTTATGCTAAGTTCGGGTCTGTGATTGTGAATTCTTTTTAGCAGTTCGCAGTAAAAAATTATATCCCTCGACGGATGTACCCCACCTGTTATATGGACTTCAGTAACATGTTTACTGTCAAATTTTTTCACTGTTTCGAGCATCTCATCAATACTGTATTCCCAGCTACCCGGTTCGCCTGCTTTCCTGCGGTACGAACAGAAAAGGCAATTGTTGATGCAAATATTTGTAGGTTCAATATGAAAATTGCAGTTAAAGAAGACAATATCGCCATTAAGCCGTCTTCTTACTGTATCGGACATCATTGCGAGCAATGAAAGCGGTGCCTTCTCATAAAGCAGCAGTCCTTCAGCTGGTGTGAGACGTTTTTCTTCGAATACTTTTTCTGCTGTTAGTCTTAACGACTCGTCTTTTATATGTTTCAGAAATTCTCTCATTGGAATTGTGGTCAAAATTACAAATTATTTATGCCTGTTTTAATTTTCCAATGTCGTACTGTAAGCTTGAGTGTTCAGGAAAATCCTGAAAAAATATAAATAATAAAGGGTGCTGCTTTTTCTGGCAGTACCCTTTATTATAAGGTTATTTTTTAATTTCTTACTTAACCCTTCTCTCGTCGGAAACAGTCAGTTTCTTTCTGCCTTTGGCCCTTCTGGCCGATAGTACCCTCCGTCCATTGGCTGTCGACATCCTTTTTCTGAAACCATGAGTGTTTAACCTCTTTCTTCTCGATGGCTGATATGTTCTTTTCATTGTATGATTATTATGAGTTTACCTTTTCTGAATGAGACTGCAAATGTATTATTTTTTCGGAAATAAAACACTGTATAATATATATAAATCTTGATATTTATTGTAAATAAGTGTAAATCAATATGTTTGTTTGGTGTTTACCGGACTCCAATGGGTATTTTCATTGAATTTATTAGATCGATCGTAAGGATTATCTTATTTATACTTATTCCTCATCCCTTATTCCTTACTCCAGCCATTCAGAATTGTAGGATTTAGTTTTACATCATATTCTCTGAGCTCTGCGCTCTCCCGCTTCGCGCTACCTGGCTTCGCTACGTGCGCCTTTTACCTTACTTATATTCAGGGGAACGGCATGTAAACCATATATTTTGATTTGAAATAAGGCTCTTCAAAGAAGTCGCTGATTGAAAAAATTGTAACCTTTTCCCTGAATCTGCCGAGTTCTGGTGAAATGTCTCCGCCTTTGAGGGTGATAATGCCGTTCTTCAGCGTGTTTCTGTTTTCTTTCCTTATTTTTCCCTCCGAAAGTTTTACCAGCTCTGGAAAGTCTGCCACGGCACGACTTATAATAAAATCGTAACTGCCTTTGTGATTTTCAGCTCTTTCCCACACTGGTTCCACATTTGTAAGCTCCAGAGCACCTGCAATCGCAGTAACGACTTTTATTTTTTTTCTGATTGAATCGAGAAGAACAAACCGTGCTCCGGAGAACATTATTGCCAGAGGAATACCTGGTAAACCTCTACCTGTGCCGATATCCAGAATCTCACTTCCCGGGACAAATTGGATTACTCTTGCAATTGACAGTGAATGAAGCAGATGATGTATGCTGAAATTTTCAATATCCTTACGGCTAATTACATTAATCTTTTTGTTCCATTCTGCATATAATCCTTCCAGCCTGCAAAGTTTTTCAAGTTGCAGTTCATCAAGTGCAGGAAAATATTTTTTAAGAGTTTCCCGTATCATTTTTCCCCTGTCGCGAGAGAAGCTCATAAAGAATTGCCTTTGCCCTGAAAAGCTGAACCTTCACAGTTCCTATCGGGATCTTCAGTTCTTCAGATATCTCTTCATAGGAATATTCCCTGAAATATCTCAGTTCTATAAGCTTTCTGTATTTGGGTTTGAGCTGTTCTACAACCTTATGCAGATTGTCAATGTCCTGGTTATTAATCATTATTTCCTCGGGGTCAGGTGAATCTGATTCAATGCGGGCTTCATACCCTTCGTCTTCATCTTCATCGGTCTGTTCCAATACCTGAGGGGTTTTGTGCTTTTTCCTGAGGAAGTCAATACAATTGTTTGTTGCAATTTTGAAGAGCCATGTACTGAATGCGAAAACTGGAGTATATGTATTAATGTTCTGGAATGCTTTGCTGAATGCCTCAATAGTAAGGTCTTTGGCATCGGAGGAATTGTTGACCATCTTCAGCAACATGTAATATATTGAGTCGCGGTACCTGTTCAGAAGAGCTGCAAAAGCCTTCTCATCACCGTTTTTCGCCTGCTCCACCAGGATGAGATCCTGCCGGGCCTTCTCCGAAAGCTCAGAAGTGTCCCTTATTACTTCGTCTATTTCCATAACATACTATGGTTTTTACTTCTGATGGTACCCAAATACAATATTAAATTTATTACCGGTGAAAATATATCAAAAATCAGAAAGAAAGGTAAAATGCCTTTCTCTTCAAACTTTTTCGCATTAAGGAAAAATATTGTGTGTGTCACCAGAAATCTTACAAGAAACAGACCCAGAACTATTTGCCACAAGAAACCTTTTAACATAAGATAGATGAAAAGGGTATAAAATAGTATTCTTGTAAGTGGTTCAGCAACGAGCAGGATTTTGTGAACAGGTTTGTAGAACCTTGCAGTGCTGAGGTGTCTTAGTTTTCTTTTAACCCATTCGGTGAGGCTTTCAGATGGTACAGATCGTGTATGGGCTGCAGGCCTGAATTCCACACTTACTGTTGAAGGTCTGGCATTTTCGTTGACAAATAGATCATCGTCGCCCGATATAGTGTGGGTGTAACTACCATACCCTTTATTTCTGATGAAAACCTCTTTGAGATAAGCCATATTGCGCCCAACTCCCATATACGGTATTCCCTTTATTGCCATTCCCATGTACTGCATGGCAATAAAAAGAGTTTCATATCTCTGGTAAATGTTAAGAAGTCCTTTTGATTTTATATATCCCCCATAGCCCAGAACAAACTCCCTGCCTGGTTTAAATCCCGAAGCCATTGTTCTAATCCATTGATTCGTAACCGGGTAGCAGTCGGCATCGGTAAAAAGCAGAATATCATGTGACGCAGCTTTAATACCAATAAACTGAGCAAATTTTTTTGAATGAGGAAAGAGAGGGTCTTTTGTAAGTGTAGAGACTTTCAGATGTGGGTATTTTGCCAGAAATTCACCGAGTATCTTGTAAGAATCATCTTCGGAGCAGTCATTTACAACGATAACTTCGTACGACGGATAATTCTGTTCAAGTACCAGAGGAAGGAATTTTTTAAGATTTTCAGCTTCGTTTCTTGCACAGATAATTACCGATACGGGCGGAAGGTTTCCATCAGTTTCAGGATGCCTGTATTTGAGTGTTGCAAGATAAAACCATAGATAATAAAAAAGCTGAACTGACACTGCTGTACAGTATATAACAAATAGAGCCAGAATTAACTGACTGAAGGATTGGTGCATCTGTTTTATAGATATCAGGAGCGAAAATAAGAATATAATTATTTACTCATTTAGTTTTTTTTCAACATTAGACGGTTAACTAATAACAGCCTTCAGCAAAAAAGAATCAGATATTTTTCAGAGGGGCAACATATAAATATTACCTTTGTGCTCCTGAAAGCACAGAAGATGTTTACCGTAACTGCTAACGACAGGGATAGCAAGGCAAGGACCGGGATACTGAAGACATCACACGGGGATGTACCAACTCCGGTATTTATGCCTGTCGGTACTGCAGGCACGGTGAAAGGTGTTCTTCACCGTGACCTCATTAATGATATTGGTGCAGGAATAATTCTTGGAAACACTTATCACCTGTATCTTCGTCCGGGTATGGAGATACTAAAAGCTGCGGGGGGTCTTCACCGGTTTATGAGCTGGAGCAGGGCGCTGCTGACCGATAGCGGTGGTTACCAGGTTTTTTCACTCAGTGAGATAAGAAAGGTCACTGCTGAGGGTGTGACTTTCAGATCGCACATTGATGGTTCGAAGCATCTTTTCACACCTGAAAACACAATTGATATTCAGCGCGTTATTGGAGCCGATATAATGATGGTTCTCGATGAGTGCACGCCTTATCCATGCGACCACAGGCAGGCTTTGAGGTCGCTTAGAATAACAAGTCACTGGCTTGAAAGAGCGGTGAAGAGGTACAACGAAACAGAACCATTATGGGGGTACCAGCAGGCTCTTTTCCCTATTGTTCAAGGGAGTACGTTTGAAGATCTTCGCCGGCAGTCGGCAGAAGAAGCCGCGTCAACAGGATTACCAGGCATGGCAATAGGTGGGCTCTCTGTAGGAGAACCTGCAGAGGAGATGTACAGAATGATTGAGGTTGTAAATGAAATACTTCCTGCGGAGAAACCACGTTATCTTATGGGAGTTGGAACTCCCGAAAACATACTCGAATCAATAGCACTTGGCATAGATATGTTTGATTGTGTGATACCGACACGCAACGGCCGTAACGGCATGCTGTTTACAAATTCAGGCATTATAAACATTCGCAACAGAAAGTGGGCAGATGATTTCAGTCCTATTGACCCCGAAGGAGCCTCAGAAGTAAGCCGTACATATTCAAAGGCTTACCTTCGCCACCTTTTTGTATCGGGCGAAATGCTTGGAGCCCAGATCGCTAGCATAAATAACCTGTCGTTCTACCTAAATCTTGTTAAAGAAGCACGAAAAAAAATAGAAGAGGGTAATTTTTTGGAATGGAAAAAACAAATAATAAAAAAGGTATCGTCAAGACTTTAAACAGGCTGAGCCTTAAAATTATTGACAGGTACATTATCAGGAAATTCCTGGGAACATTTACTTTTTCTCTCCTGATGATTATAGTTATTGCAGTTGTATTTGACCTTACAGAAAAGCTGGACGATTTCATGGAGAAAGAAGCTCCCTTGCGTGATGTAATTTTTACTTATTACTTAAATTTCATCCCATACTTTGCTACAATCTTCTCGCCTCTGTTTGTCTTTATTTCCGTTATTTTTTTCACATCAAGGATGGCTGTAAACACTGAGATTATTGCCATTTTAAGCGGAGGGATGAGCTTCAGGCGCATGATGTGGCCATATTTTATTGCCTCACTGGTGATTGCTATCTTTACTTTCACATTCACCAATTTTGTCATACCTCAGGCAAATCTTAAGAGAATTGACTTCGAGAACAAATATTACCGAATTACAAGGGTCAAGAGAGGTCAGGTGGTAAATTTCCACAGGCAGGTGTATAAAAATGTCTATATGTACATGGAAAGATATAATCCTGAGATTCAGACAGGTACAAATTTTACTCTCGAAAGGTTTGACGATAGTGGCCGGCTCGAGTCGAAATTAACTGCCACACGTGTAACATGGGATACCACCACCTCAAAATGGAGTGCATGGACATATTACATAAGAGATTTTAAGGACAGCGTAGAGGTTATCAGCAGGGGGTTGAGGATTGATACGGCACTTACCATAAGGCCTGAGGATTTCTCAAGAGATCCTCAATATGTAGGGACGATGAGATATAAAGAGCTGAATGATTATATAGGGCTCCTCCGGCTCCAGGGTTCTGATGAACTGAAATTGTTTCTGATAGAAAAACACCGCAGGTTTGCAAACCCCTTTTCAGTTTTTATTTTGACACTCATCGGAGTATCTCTTTCATCGAAGAAAATTAGGGGAGGCATAGGAATGCAGATAGGTATAGGCCTGGCACTCAGTTTTTCGTATATACTTTTCATGCAGTTTGCATCTCAATTCTCCCTGAAAGGAAATCTCGATCCGATGCTGGCCATGTGGATACCCAATATACTCTATCTGGCAATTGCACTTTTCCTTTACCGCCTCGCACCAAAGTAATAAGGGTATGTCTTGTCCTGAAACAGGTTGACAGGATAATAGAAAATATACACCCCCTCTTTACGAATCAGAGAGGGGGCTGGGGGGGTGAGTGCATGTATTTTCAGGACAATACAGGTTTTCATTTCAAAAAATTGGATTTTCATGGTTTAACATGACAAATATTTTTCTTTTAGAACTTTAAAAGTTTTAAAATTGCTGCCTTAAAAAAGCAAGCCGGACTTAAAACTATGAATTATGACTATTGAAAAAAAGATTAATGAGCTCAATGAGAGGCGCAAAAAGGTTATTGCCGGAGGTGGGGCCGAAGCTGTGGAGAAGCAGAAAGCGATGGGTAAAAAGACGGCCCGAGAACGTATCCAGGCACTTCTCGATGAGAATTCATTTCATGAATACGACATGTTTGTGGAGCATGATGCCCGAGATTTTGACATGGATAAAAAGAAACTTCCGGGAGATGGTATCGTTACAGGTACTGGTACTATACACGGCGCTCCTGTTGCAGTTTTTGCACAGGATTTCACTGTAGCAGGCGGTTCACTTGGCATTATGCATGCAAGGAAAATAACTAAAATCATGGATTATGCTTTAAAGATGCGCATCCCTCTGATTGGAATCAACGATTCAGGTGGTGCCAGGATACAGGAAGGAGTGAACAGCCTTTACGGATACGGTGAGATCTTTTTCCGGAACACTCTTGCAAGCGGGATAATTCCCCAGATATCTGTTATTCTTGGTCCGTGCGCCGGAGGTGCAGTCTATTCACCAGCCCTTACCGATTTTGTGTTTGTTGTGGATAAGATATCCAAGATGTTTATTACCGGACCGGAAGTGATTAAGACAGTACTCGGTGAAGAGATTTCCATGGAAGACCTCGGTGGGGCAAGGGTGCACAGCGAAATAAGCGGCAATGCTCATTTCTTTTCAAAAAACGAAGATGAATGCTTTACCAGCATAAGAAAACTTTTGTCATTTCTCCCATGGAATAATTCAGAAAAGGCAAAATTAACTGAACCTGCTGAGCCGAAGCAGGGGTATGATATTCAGAATATTGTTTCGGATGATCCCACCATGCCTTACGATGTGCGTGATATAATACGTGCTGTTGTTGACGATTCTGATTTTCTTGAGATACAGGAGATGTATGCAAGAAACATCGTTATAGGTTTTGCGAGACTGGGAGGTCGCACGGCCGGCTTTGTTGCGAACCAGCCCAATGAACTTGCTGGTGTTCTTGATGTTGATTCGTCAGATAAGGCTGCCCGTTTTATACGCTTTTGCGATGCATTCAACATACCGATTATCACCCTGGTTGACGTTCCTGGCTATCTTCCCGGTGTTGATCAGGAACATGCGGGAGTGATACGCCATGGTGCAAAAATCCTTTACTCATATAGCGAGGCAACAGTTCCGAAGATTACGGTTATTTTGCGTAAAGCCTACGGTGGAGGCTACATTGCAATGGCATCGCGCCACCTGAGAGCCGATTTTGTATTCGCATGGCCCACCGCCGAAATAGCAGTGATGGGACCCGAAGGAGCTGCAAACATTATATTCAGAAAGGAAATAGCTGCATCGGAAAACCCAGAAGAAACAAGAAAAAAGATGGTGGAAGAATATAAAAAGAAGTTTGCAAATCCCTATGTGGCTGCTTCGCGAGGTTATGTGGATGCCGTAATCGAACCGCGGGAAACACGCAAAATGCTCCTTCATGCCCTCTTGGTAACCGAAAACAAACAGGTATCACTGCCACCTAAAAAACATGGCGTGCCACCGTTCTGATTATCAATGATATGCAAGTAAATGAAAGAAATTGAAATTGAATAAGATGGAAGAATATAAGTTTCTCAAAATAGACGATACCCTTTACCGGACACATCTGAGCGGAAAATTTCTCAACAGGAAAAAATACCAGCCTGTAAATCCAGGTGCAGTAACAAGCTTTATCCCTGGAACGATAATAGATGTGTTTGTAAAAGAGGGTCAGAGTGTGAAAGAGGGGGATGTTGTGTTGATTCTCGATGCCATGAAGATGCAGAACAGGTTAAAATCACACCTTGAAGGGATTGTAAAGAAAGTGCATGTAAAAAAGGGTGACCGTGTGCCTAAAGGTGCTGTTCTTATTGAGGTGGAACCGGCATGAGAGTCCGGTTTCAGAAAGACCCGGAATAGATTACATGTCTTGCCAGTGTTGGAGGTAATTCAGGTTTTTCACTGAAAATGCCGTAAACTGCCGACCCGCTTCCCGACATTGAACTGTACAGTGCCCCACTCTCATAGAGCTTTTCTTTTAATTCCCCGAGCACGGGGTAACTTTCAAAAACAATCTTTTCAAAATCATTGATAATCAGTTCTCTCCATCTGATGATGTCTTCCCTGTAATAAACCGGTAACAGTGGTTCCCTCATAACTGGAGTGCATTTCATATAGGCTTCCCTTGTGCTTATGCTGATCCCGGGATATAGGATCACCAGGTGATACCCTGCAGGTAATGGAGGCAGAGATGTGAGATATTCTCCCCTTCCTTCGGCATAGGAAGGAAGATTCTCAATAAAAAAAGGTGCATCGCTTCCGGCTGAAAGTGCAAGATTCCTGAGATCTTCATTTTTAAGTCCCAGTCCGAAATGTCTGTTAAGCATCTTCAGAAAAAAGGCTGCATCGGAAGAACCACCCCCCAGTCCTGCTCCAGGCGGTATAACCTTGTGCAGATGAATATCGAGATAGGGTATGTTATAAATTTTACGCAATGTCGCAAGAACTTTCAATACCAGATTTTCACCCGGATTACCTGCATCCATGCCAGTTACAGTAAGCCTGTCATCATCTGACCCTGGTGGCATGATTACAAATTCCAGCACATCACATAACCTGACGGGATAAAATATCGTCTGAATATTGTGATAACCATCCTCACGACGGGCTGTTATCCGCAACCCTATATTGATTTTTGCACAAGGAAAATCTATCATGCCAATAAATTTAAATGTAAAAATATCAATATGCATTATAACATAGAACTATTCCTGAATTTTTTCTCTTTTTAACAAGTTTTGAACTGAACATGTTTGTAATAAAACCTCTATTTTTACAAACTGTTTCATTCAAATTTTTACTTTTGAAGAAGACAGAGAGCCAGCTGTGATTTTATTCTAACAAGTTGGCAATCATTAAATTAACAACAATGGCAAAACAGAGAAGCGGGACGAGGCCTGTTGTGGTCACTTTGCCTGACACAGGCAGGATACCACCCCAGGCAACAGACATGGAAGAGGCGGTGCTGGGAGCACTGATGCTTGAGAAAGATGCAGTTATTACAGTGCTCGACATTCTCAAACCTGAAAGCTTTTATAAAGAAGCGCACCAGAAGATATTTACTGCCATAAGCAACCTGGCAAGCAGGGATTGCCCTGTTGACCTGTACACTGTAACAGAGGAACTCAGGGCTAACGGCGAGCTTGAAAGTGTGGGAGGACCTGTTTATCTTACCCAGCTTACTTCAAAAGTTGTTTCAGCTGCAAATGTCGAATATCATGCACGCATAGTAGCGCAGAAATACATTCAGAGGGAACTCATCAGAGTTTCATCCGAGATACAGGCAAGGGCATATGATGATACTTACGACATAACTGATCTGCTCGACTTTTCTGAAGATTCAATTTTCCAGATAGCTGAAGGCAATATTAAGCGCGAGGTGGCGCCCATAAAGGAGGTACTGAAGGAAGCTATAGCCGAGATTGAAGAAGCAGGAAAAAGGGAAGATGCTCTTGTTGGTATACCTTCGGGGTTCACAAAACTTGACAGAATAACTTCCGGATGGCAAAAATCAGAACTTATAATTATTGCAGCTCGTCCTTCGATGGGTAAGACAGCCTTCGCACTTACGATGGCACGCAATATGGCTATTGACCATGGAAAGAAGGTGGCAATATTTTCGTGCGAGATGTCGGCTGTGCAGATTGTGAACCGTCTTATTATAGCTGAAACCGACATTCCATCGCATAAAATCAAGAACGGAAGGCTTACAGAAGAGGAATGGAGGCATCTTGATTCAAGGATAAAAAAGCTGATGCAGGCTCCTATTTACATCGACGATACCCCTGCAATAACAATTACAGAACTGAGGGCAAAATGCCGCCGCCTGATGTCGCAGCATAAACTCGATATAGTAATTATTGACTATCTGCAGCTGATGACAGGCCCTCAGAATTCAGGGAGCCGTGAACAGGAAGTAAGTAATATTTCAAGGTCGCTGAAAAGTATCGCCAAGGAACTCGATGTTCCTGTTATTGCCCTCTCGCAGCTGAACCGTTCAGCAGAACTGAGAGGAGGATACAAAAAGCCACAGCTTTCAGACCTCAGGGAATCGGGCGCAATTGAGCAGGATGCTGATATAGTGGTATTTATACACAGACTTGATAAGTTCGGAATTCTGACATTCGAAGATGGTACCTCAACACGAGGAATAGCCGATATTATCGTTGCAAAGAACCGTAATGGTCCTGTGGATGAAATACGCCTCAGATTCCGTGAGGAGAAGGCACTGTTTGTCGACTATGAGGATTTCGAAATAGAACAGACATTCGAAAGCACTCCGGCACCAAAAAGCGTTACCTTCGGTTCAAAGATGAACCACGACGACTTCTGGAGCCCATCCGGAAGAGGGGTGGATTATGAGAACGATGATTTCAACGAACCACCTTTCGGTTAATCAACAATCTGCAGAATCAGTTGAACTTCAAGATTATTCTGAAGCCTGCCGAACTGAATGAGAAATTGTCAAAACCGGCATAGATACCGGCTTCACCTAAAAACAAAAGTTCGCTGATGCTGTAACCAAGCTCTGTGTAGGCCTTGTTCCCATCTGACCACAGAAACGAAACGCTGACATTTTCCCTCATCAGCGTATTGCTAAGAACAGGCAGAAGTTTGAGAAGCAGGTAGGGGGTGGTATATTTTGTGTGAAACTCCGTGAAGAATTCAGGAGTGCTCAGCGAATAATAATCCTTTAGCCTAAATGCGTCTTCATAATTGTTTAACAGTATCGGTAAAGGCTGGGGATTGAAATGATTGAAATCGAAGAAGGTGAGATTATCATTCTTAATGTACCCGCCTGTTCTGAACCTCCAAATGAATTCGCTGAAGGCTCCTGTTTCTCTTCTCTGTGATACTTCAAGCCTAAAGTGGTCGTAGTTTCTCATTGTTGTTATCCCGTCGGTAAACCTGTTTGCAAAATGCCTCCAGGTAAGTGTAATAGTTGGATAATCAGACCCTGCCGGTATCTTTGCATTATTTCTTATCCTGTATCTCTGCCGTGGTATCCATTGCAACGATAAAGAAGCCTCATAATGCCTGTTGCCTTTTAACTCGTAAAGAGGAGGATCATCCGGGAGGGTGAGGAAATAGTTGTCGGGAATATTTGACGTATATTCACGGTTTGGCTTGATAATTGAAAAATCTGTTGTGTTTTCAAGAACTCTTCTGTCATCGTAACCGGCGCTGATATCAATATATAGACCGTTAACAAGTTCCCTCCTGTGACCCAATGTAATATACCTGCTGTCGTAAAGCTTGAGGTAGTTCTTTCTGAGAAGGAGTGATGTTACAGAATTAAGGAAAGTGTTTATACCGCCAGCACTTCCCATGTCTCTGCTTGTCATCCCTGAACGCAGATATACCTGTGCCTGATGCATCCTGTCGAAGCGGTACTGGCTGTTCAGTTTCCACATAAATGCCTCCCGGCTGAATGCGTAACTTATTTCAGGATAAAACGAAAGCGAATTTGAATTATGCCATCTTTTCGTTATCCCAAAATTTGTACCGTACACAAAACCATCAACGGTATTGAAACTTAAATTCTTAAGCCTGAAGAGTCCGTCGAAAGAAAAGCTAAATCCTGATGTATCAGACCATGAACGGCCAAAAGAAATGTCCTTTGTATGTACTAAAAACTTAGTTCTTTTCTTTTCAGTTTTCTCTGTAGTAGTATCGGCTTGTCTAACTGAACCGGCAAGTTCTGTCTTCAGGTTCGACGCAAGTCTGATGCTCTGTGCCTCTGTTTCTGAAAGCGGGATGGGACGGATGCTCGCCCAGAAAGCGCTATCTTTTTTCCCTGCATCTTTTTCGATTATATATGTGGTGCGATCTTTTATTTCAAGAGAATTTCGGACACTGTCAGGTAAACTGTTTTCCGATTCTTTTTCAATGAGCTTCGAAAGTCTTGCCATATCCCTGTTCGAAAGTTCCCCTTTCGATAATATGGATTCTATCTGTGTCCTGGTCTTTGAAGAAGAGGTATCGGACTGAATTTGTTGAGTGGAAGGTTTCCCGCTCTGATTCATAGCAATGCCTGGGGGCTTTTGCAGACCGGAATTCAGTTCAACAGCCCGGTATTTTATGGAACTGCCATAGGTTGCCCTGGCAAGCACTCCAATAATTGAAATGTCCATCTCAAGTTTTAGACTCACCGGCAGCCATATGTCGTTCTTCACAGGGATATAAAGTTGCTGGATTGAAATCGTACCGGCCAGGTTTTCATTTACAAGACTCAGGCTGTGGATGCACCAAAGGTCTTCCACAATGTAGATTACGCCTTCGAACAGCTGCTGACTCTTTCTTTTAGGTATGACTCTTATCTTGCTTATGGTGTTATCTCCCTGCTCAGTGGATCCTTCATATCTGAACCTGTAATGTGCGAATGCTTCAGGCGAAAGGGGTGAAATTGCCATGCCTGCTATCACAGGTTCGTAAAAACTTGCTTTAATGAAATCCATGGGTGAGACCTGATTCCCTTCTTCAGGAAAAGTGCTCTGGGATGATATTACTCTCTGAACATACCTGTGGGGTGCATTAAATTCTATTTCATTGCACGACTCCATCAGGTAGGTCTCTCCTTCCTTTATTGTTGAACCGCCCTGAGAACCCCTTCTGTTTCGTGAGCCAGATGTCATTGAACGCTGCAGAAGCTTGGGAATTTTGTTTATCACAAGCGTTCCCTTCATATAAACATCCGCACTGTAATAACTAACTTCATTAAGATGGTACTTTGCAAGTCCGATTGCTTTTCTCATGATGCTGTAAGCGGGATCTTCGCCTGTAGCAGTAATTCTTATTTCAGGGATCTGGTAGTACTGAACCTGCAGGGTAATGTCTATTGTTATTGTAGTTTTTACAAGTTTTATGTTTCTAATTTCGGGTGAATATCCAAGGCTCTGATAGATTACTGTGTAGCTTCCTTCAGAAAGATGGATTTCGTAATCTCCTTTTGTGTTTGCAACAGTTCCCTGCTGTGTTTCCCTGATATAAACGGTGGCATAGGGAATTGGATTGCCCTGAGTATCTTTAATGGTTCCTTTTAAAATTTGAGGCGATGCCCGCATGTTTAAAATCAGGCATAAAACGACTGAAAAGATAAGACGGGGAATCATTTTTCACCTCTTTTTCCAGCAACGGTTATGACAATTTCACCTTTTGGCGGGTGACTCCTGTAGTGTTCGAGCAGTTCTGAAAGCGTTCCCCTCCGGTGTTCCTCATAAATTTTGCTTATCTCTCGCGATACGCATGCCCTGCGGTCAGGCCCGAAAACACCAGCCATCTCTTCGAGAGCTTTTACGAGACGGAACGGTGATTCATAAAAGATCATTGTGCGATCCTCATCTTTCAGTGCCAGAAGCTTTTTTTGCCTTCCCTTTTTCTGAGGCAGGAAACCTTCGAAACAGAATCTGTCACATGGGAGCCCTGAACTGACCAGAGCAGGCACAAAGGCTACAGGACCGGGTAGTGTCTCAACAGTGATGCCTTCTTCGATGCATTTTCGTACAAGCAGGAAACCAGGGTCGGAAATGCCGGGCGTACCTGCATCCGATATAAGGGCTATCCTCCTGCCTGCTTTTATCTCCGCACAAATCTCATCAACCTTCCTGTGTTCGTTGAATTTGTGGTGGGACTTCACAGGAGTATGTATGTCGAAATGTTTCAGAAGTTTTGAAGCATGCCTGGTATCTTCAGCAAGAATAAGATCCACCTCCTTAAGCACTTCAATTGCCCGGAGTGTGATATCATTCAGATTGCCTACCGGAGTCGGGACAAGAACCAATTTACTCATTATCCGGCAGTTTGCGTTTTACAAGATTCAGCAGTTGATTAATGACTTCGTTATCTTCTCCTTCTATATAATAATCCTTAAGAATCTCTTTTGCCTCTTCAAGGGTGGAAACCGAGTTGAGCTTTGCGATTGTTTCATCGTATGCATGACGGTTACCACCAAATATCTCCCTTATAAACAGAAATTTGTCATTAATACCTATAATTTCAGTCAGATCCCCTACAGGCTGGCTCTTCAAAATCTCTGAGAGTCCATCATCTTTTTTACTTCCGAACGTATCGAGGATAGTATGTTTTGTGCCATTGAATTTGTCAGCGAATATTTTAGTAGTGGCTCTCTTTTTTCCGGTTGGCTCCTGTCTTTTGATGGGAGTGGTTTCTTCTTCTTTTATTATCTCCGGTAGTTTATTGGTTTTCTCTTCCACCGTTTCCTTTGAAACTTTTGCTACAGGTTCTTTTTCTTCGGGAATAATATCTTCGGAAATAACAATAAGCGACTCTTCAGAGCTCTTTTTTTTCTCCTGTTTTTTTTCAGCTTGTTCAAGTCCCGGTTTAAGCACTTTCAGAAGGGATATAATCTCTTCAGTGCTTTTGCATTTTGTTTTTGCAAGTTCTATCTGCAGAAGTGGCACCCCGGGATAATTTTTAAAGTCATCTATTATTTCCCTTAGTTCCCTGAGATCTTTTAGAATAATTTCTATAGTCGAATTAAAATCCATCGTTCCCTCTTTTTATTTGAAATGGCAATTTTGTTTACTTTGCAAAAGTAATCATAATTATTCAAGTTGAATCGGCTCGTGAGAGGCTTGTTCAAACTATTAACAATCTTGCAGATGGAGTATCTTGAAAGTGAAATAAAGAATAGAGGGGGGAGGGGAACCATAGAAGTTATTACTGGTTCAATGTTTTCAGGGAAGACAGAGGAACTGATAAGAAGGCTCAGACGTGCACAGCTGGCAGGGTTAAGGGTGGAAATTTTTAAACCGACTGTTGACCGTCGTTATTCCGACACAAGGGTGGTGTCGCACGATGAAAAGTCGATAAACTCGACTCCAGTGGAAAATGCATCATCAATAATTCTGCTGTCAGGTGATTGCGATGTTGTTGGAATAGATGAGGCGCAGTTTTTCGACGACTCGCTTGTGGATGTATGCAACCAGCTTGCCGATGAAGGTAAGAGGGTTGTTGTTGCAGGTCTGGATATGGATTTTATGGCCCGGCCATTTGGCCCCATGCCAGACCTTATGGCAGTGGCGGAATTTGTTACAAAAGTTCACGCTATTTGTACCCGTTGCGGTAATCTGGCACAATATTCATTCAGGAAAGTACCGGTTGACAGGCAGGTGTTGCTGGGTGAAAAAGATGTGTATGAACCATTGTGCCGGAAGTGTTATAATGAGATGAAAAGAAGTAAATCCCAAACCAGATAAGAGTTGGAAATTACAACAGGCAAAGCGGCTGAAATTTCAGGGGGAAGATTATCTGGTCTTCCAGATTTGATGATCCGGGAACTGGTTACCGACAGCCGCATGACCGTAATTCAGGAAGGCTCGGCTTTTTTTGCAATAAAAGGACTCAATCATGATGGGCATCGTTTTATCGAGCAATTGTACAGGCAGGGACTGAGAATTTTTTTTGTTGAAAATCTGCCCGAGAATCTTGCGGATTATAAAGAGACTGCATTTATTCATGTTGAAAACACAATACAGGCTCTCCAGTCACTCGCGTCTGAAAAAAGAAAACACTTTAACGGTAAAGTAATAGCAGTTACCGGCAGTGCTGGCAAAACGGTTGTGAAAGAGTGGCTTGCCGATATTATCGGGCTCAAAGAGCCGGTTGTAAGAAGTCCCAAAAGTTACAACTCACAGATTGGGGTACCCCTCTCAGTATGGAAGCTGGAAAATAAATACAAAACCGGCATTATTGAAGCAGGCATCTCTAAACCTGGAGAGATGGATTATCTTGCCCGTATCATTCGGCCGCATACCGGAATAATTACTAATATAGGAGATGCACACAGCGAAAATTTCCGGGATCTGAAGGAAAAAGCTGCTGAAAAAATTAAACTGTTCACCAGTGCTTCGGTTATTGTTTACTGTAGCGATCATGATATTATCAGGGAAATAATTCAAGTTGACAGAAATCTATCTACTAAAAACTTAGTAGAATGGTCTTTGAAAAATAGAAACTCAACAGTTTTCGTACAGAAAGTAAGGGAATCGGGTGTGGCGACAGAAGTGAACGTAAACTTCAGGGGTCATTCATTCGATGTTGTTATTCCTTTTACCGACAGGGCATCGATTGAAAATGCTCTTACTGTAGTTACGGCTGCACTTGCTCATGGTGTTGACCCTGAAACAATAAGCCGGGGTATTGCAAAGCTGGTATCGGTTGCGATGAGGATGGAGAAGAAAGCTGGTATCAACAATTCAGTGCTCATTGAAGACTATTACAATTCTGACCCTGGCTCTCTGAAAATTGCACTGGAATACCTTAAGTCACAGAATCAAAGGAAGAGTGTTCTTATTCTGTCGGATTTTTTGCAGACAGGAAGGGATGAAAGAGAGCTATATAGTGAAGTGGCAGGGCTTGTTAAAGCAATGAAAATTGACACTTTTATAGGGATAGGTCCTGCTCTTTTACGTAACAGGGATCTTTTTCCACAGGAAAGCAATTTTTACCTTACAACACAGGATTTTTGCAGAAATGCTGATCTGATGCGCTTTAAAGGTGATGCCATATTGCTTAAAGGAGCCAGAAGTTTTGAATTTGAACGGATAAGCAATCTGCTCTCGCACAGGGTTCATCAGACAGTCCTTGAGATAAGTCTGGACGCCATTTCGCATAACATCAATGAAATTAGAAAGAGGCTCAATCCTGGTACAAGAATTATGGCGATGGTAAAAGCTTTTGCCTATGGTGCGGGGGCGGCTGAGATAGCTTCGCTTATGGAGTTCCACAGGGTTGATTACCTGGCTGTGGCATATGTTGATGAGGGTGTAGAGCTGAGGGAGGCTGGCATATCACTCCCGGTGGTAGTTATGAATCCTGAGCCTGATGCATTCGACCTGATGATAAAATATAATCTTGAACCTGAGATTTACAGCCTTTCGTTGCTGAGGAAATTTATTCAGGCAGGGCAACGGCACGGGCTTACTGATTACCCTGTGCATATAAAGATTGATACCGGAATGCACCGTTATGGATTTTTGCCACAGGAGACCGGTGAACTTGTTAAAGAAATATCAGCTTCGGGTTGTCTCAGGATTGCTTCGGTTTTTTCACATCTGGCTGCAGCCGAAGACCCTGCATTCGACGATTTTACCCAACGCCAGGCGTCACTGCTGGAAGAGGTTGCCGGCAGAATACGTAGTATTGCAGGATACAGTTTTCTGGTTCATCTGCTGAATAGCGCAGGTATAGTAAGATTCCCTGAATATCAGTTCGATATGGTACGACCTGGCATTGGTATTTATGGTATTGCTGGTACCTCAGGGATAAACCTGAGACAGGCAGCACGGATGAAGACAATAATTCTTCAGGTTAAAACAGTTCCACCTGGTGAACCCGTAGGTTACGGCTGTACAGATATTTCAGACAGGGAGCGGCGCATAGCTGTTCTGCCGGTAGGTTATGCCGACGGCCTCGACCGCAGACTCGGAAACGGCAGGGGAAGATTTTATATCAATGGTCATTTCGTGCCTGTTGTAGGTAATATTTGTATGGACTCGTGTATGGCAGATGTAACAGGCACAGATGCCTCTGAAGGTGATGAGGTGGAAATTTTTGGCGAACATATCAGCGTGGAAGAGTTGGCACGTATAACAGATACTATTCCGTATGAAATATTAACCTCCGTACCGCCACGGGTCAAGAGAGTCTTTTACCGTGAGTAAGACAAAAAAATAATGACCTTTTTAATATTTTGCCACTATCGGCATTCGCCTGCCGGCACCGAAAGCCTTTTGTGAGATACGGAGGATGGGAGGCGCCTGATAACGTTTGTATTCGTTTGAGTTTATCATCCTTATTGTCTTCAGCACCGTTTCCGCGTCGAATCCTTCAGCAATGATTGACGAGGCTGGCATCTGCTTCTCTATGTAACGGTAGAGTATTCCATCAAGTACCGGGTATTCAGGAAGGGAGTCGGTATCGAGCTGGTTTGGCTTCAGCTCGGCCGAAGGAGGTTTGGTGAGAATACTTTCAGGAATAACCTCCGAGTTCCGGTTGATATATTTTGCCAGCCTGTAAATGTCGGTTTTGTAAACATCGCCTATTACCGAGAGTCCTCCTGCCATGTCACCATAAAGAGTGCCATACCCCACTGCTGCTTCACTTTTATTTGATGTATTGAGAAGTATGTGCCCGAATTTGTTTGAATAAGCCATAAGTAAAACAGCCCTTATCCGCGCCTGAATGTTCTCTTCGGTCACATCAGGAGGCAGACCTTTGAATATCGGTCTGAGAACTTCCTCAAAAGCCATGAAAGGTTTTTCTATGCTGATGACTTCATAACTCACACCTGCATTTTGTGCCATTTTTAGCGCATCATCAAGCGATCGGGCGGGAGTATATCTCGAAGGCAGGATGAGTGCCTTTACGTTTTCGGCTCCGAGGGCTTCAACTGCAAGGCACAACACCATTGCAGAATCTATACCTCCCGACAACCCAAGTACTGCTTTTGAGAAACCTGACTTACCGAAATAATCTTTTATGCCTGTTATCAAAGCCTTGTATATCAGTTCTATCTGATCCGGAAAGGGAGGGTCAGCTTCATCAGAGGCAGAAAGTAAGTCTTCGTAATCGAATGTATAAACAGCCTCTTCAAAAAAAGGAAGTTGCCTGATTATCCTTCCGTTTTTTGCAATTACCATCGAGCCTCCATCAAAGATCAGTTCTGTGTTTGCTCCGGTCTGGTTCACCATTATCACCGGAATGTTGTACTTTGATGCTTTACCGGTAAATATTTTCCGTTTTGCCCCTGTTCTGGTATATGAAAACGGTGAGGCAGAAAGATTTATGAGAAGCCCGGGATTGAATTTTGCCAGCTCTTCGGCAGGTGAGACTGTGTAAAGCCTCGTTTTTTCGAATTCATTCGGGAAAGGCTGTTCGTCCCAGAGGTCCTCGCAAATGGTTATGGCAATTTTTTTGCCTTTGAACTCAAATATCCCAAAATTCCTTTCAGGTTCAAAATATCTGTATTCATCAAAAATATCATATGTTGGAAGCAATGCTTTGCGGGCTTCGAAAATGATTTCTCCTTCACTAAGTACAAGAGCTGCATTAAAAAGCTTTTTGCCTTCGGGCCGGGTGTTAATAATGGGAGAACCAACTATGGCTGTAATACCCCTGCAGCATGATGCTATCTCTTTAACTGTTTCATCACACTTCTTTACAAAATCAGCATGGTCGAGAAGGTCGAGAGGAGGATAACCGGGTATACATAGTTCTGAAAATATTACAAGATCTGCTCCTTCGTCCGATGCTTTCTTAATAGCTTGCTTAATAAGAAAGCTGTTCTTCTCAAAATTTCCCACATGGTAATTAAGCTGGGCTAAAGAGATTTTCATATTTTCTGTTTTCAAAAGTTAATTCCTACCCTGAATTTAAGCAGATTATGTGATATTCTGTCGCGGGGCTGGATATTATTTTCTTTTGTTACATCAAGAAAGTTGTGTTCGAATCCAAGCCCGAGCACAATAGCTGTTGTGCCACCGAGAGAATAATCTATTCCCCCGAGTATATGGTAACCCATGTTGAAATGCCTTATTTCATCCATTGCCCTCTCGCCCTTAATATTTGCCGATGGAATATCGACCTTTCCGCCAATGGCAATTTTAGGATCAAGTCCTATGTCAGCAAAGAAGGTGACATAACCTATTTGATTTGTTTCGAATTTTAGCCCTACAGGAATATTAAGATATTGAATTTTATACACAACAGGTTTCCCTGCAGCTACTTCAGTATCAAAATTTGTGAATTCCATTATAATTGTGTCGCTGCTTACCAGTCTGCCACCTGCAGTAAGAATATTTAAACCTGTTGAAAAAGAATAGTTATTTGCGAAGTATTTGTTGAAAGTGAAGCCAAAATTGAATCCTGCTCTTGCTCCTTCATTTTTTGTTTCACGGGTATCTGATGAGAACCAGCCAATAACAGGATCAGCAAAAATGCCGAACCGGATGTTCTGAGCCGTGACCATACCTGCATTAATGGTGAAGAGTGATACCAGAATTGCTGAATATATTCTGAGTGAAGATTTTCTTAGTAGATTCATAATCTCATGAGATAATTAATTAAACGGCTGTAAAAATAACAAATAATGGCAGAAATTACTGTTTTGTTGGTTCATCTTGGCAATCTGTCAAAAAGTGAATAATTTCGCGCAATACATTTGCAGGTTATGAAACGATACAACGGTCTGATATTCTTACTTATTGCAGCAGTGATGTTACTTTCTGCCTGCAGGAAGAATAAGTACAGGGCAAATATTTCTGGGATAAAAGTCGAAATAAATATAAAAAGACTTGAGCAGGATCTCTTTTCGGTCGACCCGGTTAAAATACCAGAAATGACTGGCATGCTGACTGAAAAGTTTGGCAATTTTTTAAAGTATTTCAGTTATGTAATAAACATTGGCGAACCGGGAGATTCAGCATGGCTCGATGGGTTGGTAAGGTTCTGTACCGACAAGCTAAACAATGAGGTTTATGAAAAAACCATGGAAGTATTTCCTGAGCTTAGTTGGCTCGAAAAAGATTTATCAACAGCATTCAGGTATTACAGGTACTATTTTCCATCGAAGCCTGTTCCTGCAGTTTATTCATGCATTACCGGTTTTAACAACAGTATAATTACAGGCGATTCAACCCTTGGTATCGGACTCGACAGGTACCTTGGGAAAGAGTGTAAGTTTTATCCCCAGCTTGGAATCTACAATTATCAGGCTGCAAAAATGACACCTTCAAATATTGTAACCGACTGTATGTATGGATGGGCAGCCTCGGAATGGGATTATGAGGTCATGGGATACACCCCCGATGATGTTCTCTCCTCTATGATTCACGAAGGAAAGTTGCTCTATTTTGTGAAATGCATGCTGCCTGGACTGCCAGATGAAAGGATTTTCGGTTTTACAAAAGAGCAGATGAAATTCTGTATTGATAATGAGGGAAGCATGTGGCAGTATCTTATTGAGAACAACCTGCTTTTCAGTGCCGATTCGTTTACAAAGAAAAAACTGACGGGTGAGGCACCTTTTACGAGTTATTTTTCGAAAGAGTCGCCGGGCCGTGCTGCTGTATGGATAGGCTTCCGGATTGTGGAGTCGTACATGAGGCACAACAGGAACATAACCCTTGAGGAGCTTATGAACGATAAAGATACCAGGGCAATACTCGAAAAAGCACGTTACAGTCCGAAAGCAGTGTGATAAAATAAAAAAGGGCCCCTATTAGAGACCCTCTTATTTTTTGATTGCAGACTTATGCAGGATGAATAGCCTCTACCGGGCATACATCGGCACATGCACCGCAATCGGTACACAAATCGGGGTCAATTTTATAAATTTCCCCTTCCGATATTGCACCTACAGGACATTCATCAATACAGGTTCCGCATGCTGTGCAATCTTCACTGATTTTGTAAGCCATGACTTTTATTTTTGGTTAATATAAGCAGACGCCAAAAATAACCTATTTTTTTGAAATCTGAAATGAAAAATATTATTTATTGAGTTAATTTCAATAATCTCGCAGCTTTTTTATTGCACACTTAGAAATCCAGGCTGAAGGAAAGATAGAAGACCATTGGCAACACATATCCGTTTTCAATTCCCCACGCCCAGTCGGCACGTACGAAATAACCCATTAGCTGTGCCCTTAGCCCTGCCCCGAACCCTGCCACAATAGGATCACGGTTGGTATCAAGGATAACTGTTACAGGCCCGTTAGTAATTATTTCATTATCATACGAATTTTCTCCTGACCATGGAGATTTTCCTGACCATGCAGTCCCAATGTCACCGAAACCAACTATCTGCAGGCTGTTGAGGAAGTTTGACTTTAGTGGATGGCCAGCAAAATATCTTATAAATGGCCAGCGTATTTCACTGTTAATAAGTGCAAAACTGTTTCCGTTTCGAATATTCTGGCTGAACCCCCTCATGTTTGTGGCAAGTGCCTGAAAACCATATTTGTAATTAGGATTTACAGGTATTGTTTTGTCAAACATTGGTATTTTGCTAAAAAGGTATCCCATCCAGTTGTCCACACCTCCCATGTAGTAGATAAGTTTTGTAGGTCCGTACGATGTGCTGGCGGCAAACCTGTTTGCCCATATCAACTCACGGTGTATTTTCAGATAATGCCTGAAATCAGCTCCCAGGACAATCATATCCGACAGTTTTTCAGACACTTCTTTGTAGTACTCTCCGAAAATTTTAAATCTTGTTCCGTAATAAATGTTTATGAGTCTCTTGCGGGTATTATCGAATACTACTTCACCCTTTAGTCCTGCCCAGTGCCTTACAATATCCTCGTTGCTTAGAGATGCCACATCAGTTGAAAGGTTTACATACCTGTCGAGCCTGTACGACAGCGTTCCCTTCAATGCAAGTACAGGTGAGAAAGGTTTGGCGAGAGTCAGATAGACATTGTCGCTGTGTATTTTGTAATATTCGTAATCTTCCGTGGAAGTGTTAAATGTCATCCGGTGGTAGGTAAGTTGTTTGTCGAATTTACCCCTTAGGTTTTCAACGCTGAGCAGATATTCGTTGCTGTCGAAATTGCCCGCAAACCTGAATCCACCTGTAATTTTATAGTCTTCAAACAGATCCAGAATACCGATACGTGTAAAAAGATTGGTGCCAGGATTGAAATAAGGAGCACCGCCATTGTAAGGCTGGTATGAATTGTTAAGGAAGCTGAAATCTATCTGATTTGCAATGTAATTGTTATAGAATGATGTCTGGTATATTCTTATAAGAGGGAGTTGAAGGGTGTCGGTGCCAAGGTCGATGTCCATGTAATCTTTTCGCCACAACTGTTCATAGTAATTCTGTTTCTCCTTTTCGAAAATATAATGGTTGATATCGATAGGTTCGTCTTTTGCATAATATTCGTAAAGTGGTTTTTTAAGAGTATCTCTTCTCTTACGGTCTTCAAGCAAAAGCCATTGCCTCAGCTGTTCTATGCTGTCGGCACGGTGAAGAGCATTCAGGTGCTCCTTTCTGAAGTTTGTTACAGGTAATTCTTTTCCTTTCACCTTAACACCGGAAGATGAGTTTCCCTTTCGTACATGGTATCGGCTTTTGTTATAGACCACTTCTCCGAAAAAGTCGGAATTGTTTGCCACATCGTGGTAAAGGATGTTCCGGTCGTAATCGGTAAGAGGTTCCGCCTTGATGAAATACCGGTAATGAGGAATAGTGTCGATAAAACTTATAGTGCTGTCAAAAACTGCAGAATATCTGTTGTAAACTCCGTTATTGTTTCCTATGAATGCGAAAGCGTCTTTACCAGTGTTTACGGGCTGGAAGTGGTCGTTATATTTCCCCTCTGTAAGGCGGATCAGAACCTTATCGTTTCGGGTTACATTATAGAGGAACATGTCGTATGTAAGGCCAAGACGTTCAAAAGGATTAGCGGTATTTGTAAGTGTATCGGAGAGCCGGTTCGATATGAAGATTATTTCATCGTTTGAGCCGTTAATATACGATGGATTAAGATCATCTGCAATGTCGCGGGTTATTTGCTCATTTGTGCCTGAGGCTATTGTGTGGATATAAATATCAGTGAAACCCCCTTTAACGCCCGAAAGTACCAGCTTTGTTCCATCAGGGGAATAGGAAAAATCGAGAACTTTGTCAAGATAAAGAAAGAGTCGGCTTTCGGTTGTTTTTTCCTGGATTCTGTAGAAATAAATTCTGAGAAGGGCTTTTTCTTCATTGATAAATGTTAGTATCCTGCTTCCCGGATGCCAGGCTATTACCGGATAGGTGTTATCCGTTTTGTGTTCATACTTCGGTTCGGCTCTGAATATAATCTTCGTCTTATCGGTTTGCTGGTCGTAAACCCATATTCTTTTTCTGCCCCAGTCGTTTGTAACATAGGCAACATACCTTCTGTCGGGACTGACTTTTACCTGCTGGAAAATCTGTTCTTTTCTGGATCTTTTCAGATTACTTTCGTCTTTTGGCGGGTCGCCGTTGTCATCTGCAAATTCTTTACTGTAGAATTCCTGCCATTCTTTGAGCAAATCTTTAAGCTTACGGCCAGTAACGTACATGAAGCCGTCATTGATATTCTTGTAAATTTTAGTCAGATATATAATACTGGGAATTAGAGCATCTCCGTATTGCCGGCCTATGAATCTCCAGAACGATTGACCTGCATAGATGGCATCATCGTATTCAAGGTGATTTATGTTTTTATATTTTCCACTCTTAAATCCATCCTTTACTTTATTTTCCACGTCATAATCCCATCCGTAGCCGGCATAGTTTGCCAGTCCCTTCATATACCACTGGGGTATGTCGAAAGAACTGGAACTTGTTGTTCGGTCGCGCAGATCAGCCCCTGCAATCATTTCATTAACAATGACTTCTACGATTGATGAGGTTATCTGTTTCTGGTATGCAACCATATTTCCCTCGTAGTACAGCATAACTTTGTTCTTAATTATTCTGCTGTACCCTCCGAGATTGTAATCGTCTTCTGAAAATGTAACAAGGCCAATGTTCGACTGCTTATATTCTGCCTGCTTGTTAAAAATTATGAAAATAAGCCTTTTTTCCAGATTATAGTCGAAGTAATCTTCTATCTCTTCAAGTTTTTTTATAGCATAATTGGCAGTAAACTGGGCGAGCTCCCTTCCTTCTTCCTTGAAATAACAGTCGATGTTTTCGAAACGGTAAAACGACCAGTAATAATCGTAATATTGCACTCTGTTCTTGCCGAATGACATCTGAAGCCCGTTGTAAAACTGCCCCCTGATACCTGCCGGCAGATAAATCAGAAGTAACGAGAAAAATAACCCTCTCAGAAAATTCCCTGACATCAACCTGATGAAATTTGCCGTCAAATCTCTTTTCAAATTCTGTTCCAAAACAATCCTGACAAATCTAATAATATAATCTTTACCTGCTTTTATAAAATTGAGTAAACTTTATTAATTTTGAGAATTTAACGGAAAATGGTCTGTTTTTTGTATTGAGTATGCAACAAATTGATGATAATTCGGGTTAAATATAATTAGATGTTTGATTAAGTTTGAATTACTAATAAAATAAAGTGGTATGAAAAAGCTTCTTATTTTCACTATTTGTTTGTTATCGGGTGTTTTGATGCTGGCACAGCCCAAAGTGCAGGTTGCAACTTATGAGCATGATTTTGGCACCTTCAGGGAAGAAGATGGAAGGCAGTCGTATAATTTTGAGATTGTCAACACCGGTAATGCCCCGCTGGTAATTCAAAATGTTGTTGCATCGTGTGGTTGTACAACACCCACATGGACTAAAAGTCCCATTCCTCCCAACGGAAAGGGTATAGTTACTGCAATGTATGACCCTGCAGGGCGTCCTGGTCCGTTTAACAAGACACTCACCGTTTATACCAATGCAAGCCCTTCTACTGTGGTGCTTGTAATTAAAGGTGAGGTTAAGGAAAGGGAAAAAACTATAGATGAGCTATTTACTTTCCCTGTTGGCAAGGGAATTAGGTTCGAAAGCAATCACCTTGCTTTTACAACAATTAAGAAAACGGAGAAGAAGATAAGGGTGATGCCTGTTATAAATACATCGAATGAACTGGCAAAGATTGAATTCGAGAATGTACCAGGTCACCTGCAGCTGAAAGCAGTCCCTGAAACGCTTAAACCCGGGCAAAAGGGCGTTATAGAAGGAACTTATGATGCTACAAAGAATGGTAACTGGGGTACAGTTACTGATGTTGTCAGAGTCAAGGTTAACGGTGCTGCTCAGGAAAATACATGGTTTTATGTTTCTGCCAATCTGGTTGAAGACTTTTCGAACCTCACGAAGGAAGAGCTTGAGAATGCTCCTGTATTTAAGGTTCAGGCAGCCACGGTAGATCTTGGCGATATGCTTCCCTCAACAACAAAGGATGTTGAATTCAAATTTACCAATGAGGGTAAAAGAGATCTGATAATAAGGCATATACGTTCAACATGCGGATGTACTGCGGTTAACCAGAGCAGCAGTAACATTGTTAAACCTGGTGAAACGGGTACTATAAAAGCCACTTTCAATTCGGGTTCATACAAAGGAAGGGTTACAAAAGCCATATATGTTTATACCAACGACCCGAATCATTCTGAAGTGATACTGATGCTCAATGCCAATGTAATAGAAAAGAAATAAGAATTATCAGTCTGTATTCATAATCTGAATAAGATGTCGAAAAATAATCAGGGAAAAGGCGCCTTAACAAAAAGGCGCTTTTTTATTTGTTAAATTTACTTGCAGCAATTTATGGTACAGATGCCTGATAAACAGAAAAAGGTGAGTGCACTCAGTATAAGAAATGGTATTGAACAGCCCCCAATGGTGAATCCTGAGATTTTGAAAAAAAATAGTGCAGGGAAAAGGAAGATACTTTCTGCCGTTGAATACATATCGGGTATTCTTTCTGGAAACAGGTCAGTGCTGGCAAAGGCAATAACTCTTGTTGAGAGTTCCAACCCCAATCATTACAGTCTTGCTCAGGAGGTAGTTGAAGGTTGTTTGCAATACAGCGGAAAATCGGTAAGGATTGGCATAACTGGCATACCGGGTGCAGGAAAGAGTACTTTTATCGAGGCTTTTGGAACTATGCTTACTGGTATGGGTAAAAAAGTTGCTGTGCTGGCTATTGACCCCAGCAGCAAAAAGACGAAGGGCAGTATTCTTGGTGACAAGACAAGAATGGAGCGTCTGAGCACCGACCCAAATGCTTTTATAAGACCTTCGCCCTCAGCAGGTACTCTTGGGGGCGTTGCACGCAAAACAAGAGAGAGTATAATTTTGTGTGAGGCTGCAGGATTTGATACAATATTGATCGAAACAGTTGGAGTGGGGCAATCAGAAACAGCAGTTGCATCGATGGTAGATCTTTTTATTCTTTTGATTGTTGCCGGTGCAGGCGACGAATTGCAGGGTGTCAAACGCGGCATAATGGAAATGGCAGATATAGTGGTTGTTAACAAAGCTGATGGAGACAACAGGCAAAAAGCCGAAGCAACTGCAAATGAGTTCAGAAATGCAGTTCATCTGTTCCCGGTACCCGATTCCGGATTCAGCCCGATTGTAACAATCTGTTCATCAAAAGAAGGCACTGGAATACCGGAAATATGGCAAACTATTAACGAGTATCTGGCTCATGCAAAAGCTACAGGCTATTTTGAAAAGAAAAGGCAGGAGCAGTCAGTAAGAAGAATGCATGACTTCATTCTTGATTACCTTGAAAACTCATTTTACAATAATCCTGAAATTAAATCATCACTCCAGCGGGTCGAGGAAATGCTTCGCAGAGGTGAAATTACTTCATACAAAGCAGCTTATATTCTTTTGAACAAATTCCTGAACAAGTAGTTTTAAGCTGTCACATTTCAGGCTCTGTCTTCTCTTCTTCATCTTTCTCCTGCCTGCCGCTTCCAAGCTCTTCCAGAATAAAACCGGTGCCCCTAACTGTGCGGATATCGATACCTTTATCCTCCGAAAGATATTTACGGAGCCTGCTTATAAAAACATCCATGCTTCTTCCCAGGAAATAATCGTCTTCGCCCCATATTTCTGTCAGGATATCCTCACGGGTGAGTATCTTGTTTTTGTTCATTATGAAATACCTCAGCAGCTGGGCTTCTTTCAGAGTAAGTTTCTCTTTCTTTTTACCTGAAATTAATTCAAGTGTGTTGAATTTCAGAATTGTGTCGGAGATTCTGTATTCATCATTCACTGACGAATAGGCTCTTTTCAAAATGTTATTAATTCTGAGTATAAGAACTTCAGGGTCAAATGGTTTTGTAATATAATCATCAGCTCCCAGCTTTAGTCCCCTTACTATATCTTCCTTCAGACTTTTTGCAGTAAGGAAGATAAAAGGCATTTCCGGTGCTGCCTCTTTAATTTTTTCGGCAAGTGTAAATCCGTCCATTTCAGGCATCATAACATCGAGTACGCAGATATCGGGGCGATCCTTATTGAAGAGCTCCCAGGCCTCTTTACCATCGCGGGCGAGAGTGACCTCAAACCCGCTTATTGTCACATACTGCGCAAGTACGTTCCCGAAATCCCTGTCATCTTCTGCAATAAGTACTTTCATATCGCTCGATTTTAATTATTTCGGAATTGTAATTGTAAAACAACTGCCCTCACCGGGTTTGCTTGATACTGTAACAGTACCGCCATGAGCCTCTGCAATCCTCTTTACATAATAAAGCCCGAGTCCAAGTCCTTTTACCTTATGAATATTGCCATGGCTCACACGGTAAAATTTGTCAAATATATGTTTCTGGTCCTGCTTGCTTATTCCAATTCCATTGTCTGTTACTGAAATAACAATATTTTCTTTATTCACCTGTCCTTCAACCTTTATTATAGGTTCTTTGTCGGAGTATTTTACTGCATTCGTCAGCAGGTTATTCAGCATGGTAGTGAAATATACAACATCCAGCTTTGTTTTCAGAGTGTCGAAGCTGTAGTTTTCTATAATCTGAACATTGTTGTTTTGTGCTGTTCTGAAACTCTCAACTATATCGTGCATAAGTTCCCTGAGGTCCACTTCCTTTTTGTCGAGCTGGAACTGGGTTCTTTCCCACATGCTGATTTCCAGAATCAGATTAATGAGCTGGTTCAGATGTACGCTCTGCTTATGAATTAACCTTGCAGTTTCAAGCACCTTATTTTCATTGGTTCTTATTTGTTCCATTTCCAGTGTTTTACCAGCAACCGTTATGGTTGAAAGAGGAGTCTTGATCTCATGAGTCATGTTGTTGATGAAATCGGTTTTCAGGTTCGAAAGTCTCTTTTCTTCCATCAGATTGTGGTAAGTGACATAAAATATTATCATTACAACAATTATACTGAAGATGCTCAATACCAGGTATAGTGCCATATCCCGGAGGACCATCCTTTGCTTTCCTGATATATCTATGTAATAATCAAAAGCGATGCGGTAGTAATTATCTTCCCTGAAAAAGCGGTTTACAAGTATTTTTGAACGCGTGTCTTTTGTAACATTTGCTGACGAAGCAGGTGGTCCCGAAAACATCTGCGCGTTTGCATAAACATCAAATCTTTTCTCAAAATCTATCAGCCGGAGAAAATTTACTTCTATTTTTATTGAGAAATCACTTTCAAATCCCTGTTTGTTGAAATAACCTTTAAGATAAGGGCTGAGGTTTTCGAGTTCAGTTAATATTTTATTGACATCCCTCATAATCTCTTCCTTAAGACGAGTTAGGTCTTCATCATTTTTGACATTCTGTATTTCAGTTGTCATCACTTGCCGGGAATAGTCGTTAAGGAAATTCAATGCATTTTCGAAAGGGTCGTTCTGGCTCATCCTGTTCAGTTGCTCCATAGCCTCCTGAGAGAGAAGCTTGTATTTCAGGTCGAAAATTACATCCTTGTCGAACCAGATATCCTTTATTACCAGTACCTGTACGATAATAAGGATAACTATTGAAACTATTCCGGCAACCAGTATGCTGTTCTTTAATCTCATTGTATATAAATCGACATTAAAATTATTGAATTTATTTCATTAATTGCTAAGATACGGGTGAAGATTAACCTTACGTTAACCCGGCATTAACAAAAAGTGGTACAGTATCTGCTTATTTTTACAGTGGTTAAAGTAATTAAAGGAGGAAATCATGAAACTCAAAGTTTTGTATACAGGAGTGCTTTCGGCTCTGATACTGGGAATTGTGGTTGCAGGGGCGGCAGGACAGGAGAAAACCCAGGAGCAAAAGGAGAAGGAAGCCAGGCTTCAGCAGGCTATTGAACAGCAGAAAAAAGCCATGCAGGAGCAAGCAAAGATTATTGAACAGCAGGCCGGTGAGATACAGAAGGCTGTTGTACAGGAACAGGGTAGACCTGAAGGTGTTCGTCCTGACGACCCTTCGAGGAGAAGCAGAACGAATGTTTTTATTGGCAGGGAAGGAGCCGATGCAAGCGCATTTTATTTTGGACCGGGAGGTGATTTTGGCGGATTCAGTTATTTCAGAGGCAGCGGTACATCATTAGAGTTTTCAAGAGGACTGAACGAAGCCACAATTACCAGGCAGCTTCCTTTTGAAGTGGACAGTGATGCAAAAAATGTGGTGATGAGCATCAGCGGCGATTGCAAAACCGGTGAGATTAAGGTGAAAATCCTTTCTCCTGATGGTAAAACATATGCAGAAGTTCTGATTGATGCTTCAGGAAATCTTAACTGGAGAAAATCATTTACTGTTTCAGGAGAAGAAAATAAGGACAAGATAGGTGAGTGGACATTTAAAGTTGAAACTTCGAAAGCAACAGGCTATTTCAGGATTTCAGTGCAAACATTCTGAAATAATTTCCTGAATAGTAAAACAAAAAAGTCGTTCCGTGCGTTTGCCGTGAACGACTTTTTTTTAGTTTGAAAATATCAGTTTGATTGTGCAGAGGCTGTACCTCCTTTAACGCTTTCAACCCTTACGGTGTACTTATCGCCTCCTTTAACAATCCATTTCACTTTAATAATGTTGCTGCTGCCGGCTGCTCCAGGGGATCGTCCTCCTGCAAATCCACCCCCTCCCATTTGTGCGCCACCGCCAAGATAACCAGGGATGTTCTCAATTTCGAGCCGTGCCGGATTTTTCTTCTGTTCCCTGCATATGTTAAGGTCTTCGTTTTCAACTATCATGCCTGCAAGTACGCTCTGTGCCCCTTCGATGTAAACATAATCTGGAGGGTCAATTTTGTACCTCAGGTTACTGGCCGAGTGTGTCGGAACCATCCTTTTGTTTTCAATCGTTGCTGAGACCTCTTTCAGTCCTCCGCCAAGGTTTTTCACAGTTACTTTTGTAACCTCAAGTTTAGGCAGGTGATATGCGTTATATATACAGAATGCAGCATTGCGATGAGCATCCGATTCTAGCAGAAAACCCGGATGCAGCCTTCCGTAATTCTTGCTGAATCCCCCTATTTCAACCTCTCCGTAAACGGGATGATTTATTTTCTGCCATGGTATAAATGCATCTTCAAAGAGAAGCAGCCTGTCAAATTCATACTGGTCGGTATTGGTTGTGTCATAGAACATGAGGTACGGAGTCCAGAGTTCGTTTGAGAATACGAAGCACCCCATTGCTCCATGCATCCAGTCAACTTCACCGCCATAAACCGTATACAGGTCTTTCCAGATTGTCAGCAACCTGTAACCTGGGAGTATCTTTTCACCTGTCTTACCGAGTGCTTCTATAACTGCATCGTCGGCTCTGCTGTATACCTCGGCATAACCGCTTTGTGTTGAGGGCCCACGAAGAATCATGCCGCCAGAGTTATGAAACGATTGTGCTCCTGCTATATTTCTGTGTTTCAGCAGAAAATCCCTCACTGCCTGGTTTTCAGGGAAAGTGAATGGGTATTTATCAGCTCCGCTTTGTATATAGTTGGGTTCCCAGTTGAATCCCCAGTCGCGGTTGCCATCATAACCTCCCGGGCCATCTTCGTTAACCAGACCGTCACCGTCGTTGTCAATGCCTTCCTGTCCGAGTAACTCATATTCGCCTTTCTGCCCCGGCTCAACCCTTATCATTCTCCTGTTATCTTTTGGATCAACTATATAATTTCCTTCAGGGTTTTTCCTTCTCATCTGGCTTATTTCGCCATCACCGTTCAGATCATCGGGACCATCCTCGTCAAAAAGACCATCGCGGTCGTTGTCACGTGGAGCAAGGCCGGAGCGCGGCGGAACACCTACCGATGTAAAATATTCCCTGGCATCGGGATTGATGGTTGGTGCTATGTAGAACGTCCGTTCGGCAAGTAACTCTCTTATGAATGTGTTAGTGTTATACATCTCGCAAAGATACCAGGCCGTGTAAAGCGCCATCTCCGTTCCCTGCAGCTCAATTGAGTGAATGTTGCCGTCAATCCAGTAACCTGGCTTTTTGTCGGGATTGCCTGCTTTTTTGTCCGATATTGTCAGCAGCCAGATATCCCTTCCCTGGTACGATTTGCCAATTGACTCAAGAGAAACAAGGTTGGGATATGCTTTTGCAAGTTTGTTGCAAAGGTCATATATACCGGCATTTGTGTAATATTTATTCCATGAAGCCTGTACCTCAGGATCAGGTGGTGAACCTGCAGCCCTGAAAAAGAGCTCCTCTTTCTGCGCGTTTGATGCTGCTGATGTCAGAACCACCAGAAGAATTATTAATGATATTTTCTTTATGCTTTTCATATTCCTGTCTGTTTTATATTTTTATTTCAGATCGAAAGATGTGCTTATTGTTCCCGTATTCAGTGCACCTGCAGTTATAGTAACACGTCCTTTCCCTGATATCAGCCACGAGAACTCTGAGGAACTGTTTCCTTCCAGCCTTTGCATCCTCTGTACCTTTTGGCCGCTTAGAATTGTCTGTCCTTTTGCTGGTTCAAGTGAAATCCTCATTATCCTTGTCCACTGGTTATTGGCTCCTGCTTCGGAGCAGGTGGCGAAGAGTCCTTTGTTATGAACCTTCAAGGTAATCCGGTAAATATCGCTGCCGATATTCTCAACTTTTTTGTCTATAAATTCAAGTTCGGGATGCATTCCTGCGACTTCAACGATAAATTTGTAATTTTTTGTTATCATTTCCTGTACTTTATCTGCTGGGGGTGTAAGCATTGCGAATGGTTTTATGCCACCCACTTCAACTTTTTTTTCCGGGAAATCCGGGTGTTTTATTTCGGTCCATGGCACGAAGACATTTTCGAGTTTATTGTCTTCGGCGAATTTAAGAAATGAGACTTCCGTATTTTTCCCTCTTTCGGAGGGGAACCACCAGCCGGGTGTGGTAAAACAGTAGCGGCCGTAGTGAAAATATACCCAGTCGGCAAAGTTTCCCGGAGAGGTCTTCGATGGAGGGGCACCCCTGAGTCCTGTTATTTCCTGAAATTTTTCGGAAACCAGCCTGATAACTGTTTCGTCGCTTCTCATCACTGATGTTATTCTCCTTTCGCCTCTCGGACTTCCTTGTTGTTGCTGGATTGCCTGGGTTTGCTGCCCGGCAGGTGCAGGTCTCTCATTTCCTCTTGGAGCCTGCTGCGAAAGATTATCCTGGGGTCCGAAACAGACGACTGCATATATGTTGAAATGGTCGTAAAGAAAGTCTGCAACAGCCTTGCTTTCAGGTTCTGAAACGGCATGCAAACCTGCATTGGCTCCATATTCCTCGTAGTTGTATGTAAAGTTTTTGTTGAAGTCTACGCCTCCCGCACCATCTTCATTGAAAAGGCCATCTTTATCGTTGTCGACACCTTCACTGAATAAAAGATAAGTTCCTTTTTGCCCTTTCGAGAGGTCGGCTTCAACCATAACTCTCTTGTCGTCGGTACTTTCGATATATTTACCTGCCGGGTCAGATACCCTTAAAAGTGTGATCAGACCGTCACCGTTAAGGTCTTCTAAAGGATCTTCTCCTGTCTGAAAGTCCCGGTCATCGTCGGTAGCACGGTCGTTAATAAGTCTTTCGTATTTGAGAGAAGAGAAATACTGCTCCGAAGCATCGGGGTTTACGTCGGGAAAAACATAAAAAGTGATTTTGTCGAGCAGGTTTTTAATTTCAGGTGTGGCAGATTCTTTCAGAATATTTTCAACGAAACCTATTGCCAGGTCTCTGGTAAAGATGTAACTGCCGTCAATTCCGCCGACAACAGCAATTGCAGGTTTGCTGTCCCTGTCTCCAGTTCCTATGGCAAGTACCCAGACATCCCTGCTGCCAGGCGTTTTTGCAAGTGACTTAACCGAGCAGAGAGAGGGATAGTCTGTTGCCAGCTTAGTTACCTTTTGCGAAAGAGCTCTATGGTTTGCAGATTGAGCAGGGCTCTCAAAAATAAAACTGCTGGATATAACAACCAGCAGAACTGTTAATTTTAAAAGACTTTTAACCATGTTGAGTTTTTTAAACTTTTAACGGGTTGAAATTATTTCATTAAAATTATTAAGAAAAGGAACTTTTAAAATTAAGGCTATTTTTATCATTTTTTAACATTTAAGGTGTTTTTTATTTTATTTCCCAGAGGTCAAGGATACTATTTTATGTTAATTTCTTTTGCTTTTCCAGAAGAACGTACCCCCTGGCAAAGCGAACCATTTAAATCACCTGTAATGTATTAATACTTTTCTTTTTGCACCTGTCCGCCAGAGGTGAAATGCAGTGAAATGGCACGCAGATAGTCGCAGATGCTTCGCAACGCGGATGTCCGCAGATTATCCGTGAAAATCAGCGTTTGAAAATTCGCGCTAACCTGCGTCCATCCAAAATAAGACTTCTTCATGATCTCGGGTTGTCTAAAACGATGTGTGTCAAATAAATATAATAATAAAAGCATAAAAGCTAAAATTATTGTATATCAATAAAGTCCCCTCTCATGGCCTGTGCGACTTTGTGGTAGTAAAGACGGGGATTCAGGGGGGAAAAAAGAGACTGTTTAAACAACCCCGGAATTTTTGTTGCAAAGGGTAACTCCACACCCGGAAACAGAAACTTTGAACCCGGAACTAATTGTTATTACTTAGGTTTGGCACCGGCAGGTGGCCGCCTTTTGAATGTCTTCAGTTGTGAAATATCAAAAAGAGGGTCCCAGTGTTCATTTTTTACAAATTCTGATGTGTTGTTGTTAAAGTATCCGAGTATGTGCTTTGGAGATATCGTGTATACGAGCTCATCATTCTCACTGTAATAGGGCTTTTCTGTGCTCATCACCTCCTCAATGGTAGTGTCGAGAATATTGGAAAGACGTGTGTATCTCTCGTAAGTTTCCCTTGGTATGGCAATTACCACGGTGTACGGTCCGTATTCTTTTCTCTGAAACAGAAAATAGATAATCTCGATTGGCTCATGTGGGTTTACCCTGTCGGTTGAATGCGGAAGCTGGCTTTCGTACCGGAAACCTTCATTCAGGATTTTATTGACTGTGTTTATGTCTCTTGTGTTATGGAGGAAGAAATAGCAAAAATCATATTCCCTCAGAATTTCTGCAAGTATTTCTCCCTTGTTTTTCATATATTGCTGGTGAGACTTAATTAGAAAATATCAAAATTAATTTTTATTATTTTATTTCTAATATTTAAACTTTTCACTATTTAGCGTGTTAATTTTGTACCCTTGAATATATAATTTTTATGCGCAAAGAGTTTCTTTTTTTGATTTTATTGTCACTATTATCCTGTAAGCCAAATACTTCTTCTACTGATAAAGGACTGATTACGGTAAGCATAGCACCTTTTGGGTTTTTTGTTGAAAAGATTGGAGGGGGTGATTTCATTGTAAATGTGATGGTACCTGAGGGAGCAGACCCTCATGTTTACGAGCCGGCCCCGGCACAGGTTGCAGCTCTTCGAAAATCGTCAGCATATATAAGCGACGGTTACCTCGATTTCGAATTAGCATGGCTCGATAAGTTCTATTCTGTAAATCCTTCAATGAAGAAACTAAAACTTGCCGACAGTGTTGAGCTTATTAAAGAAGAGGCTGAGGTAAATGATGGAAGTTTGTCGTATGCCGATCCCCACTTCTGGTTGGCACCCCTCTCAGGGTTGAAAATTGCTGAATCTGTAAAATCGCTCCTTTGTGAACTTAAACCTGAGAGTTGTGAAAAATATACTTTGAATTTTCACGCTGTAAAAGATTCCATTTTTAAAATACATAAGCGGGCTTCCGAGCTCTTTGCCCCCTTTGCCGGACGCTCCTTTGTTGTTTTTCATCATACTCTTGCTTACATTGCGAAGGATTATAACCTCATACAGGTTTCGATAGAGAAAGAAGGCAAGGAACCATCGCCGGGATGGCTGAGAGAAGTTATTGATGTAGCAAAGAAAAACAGGACAGGAGTGATACTGATTCAGAAAGAATACGATATAAGAAATGCAAGGGTTGTTGCATCGGAATCGGGGGCTGGTATAAGGGAAATAAGACCACTGTCGGCCGA
>JBASIK010000122.1:0-23065 GCA_049654745.1 Bacteroidales bacterium | reverse complement strand
GCATGTAGTTCTGATGTAAAATTTTTTCATTTGTAATTTCTTTTATATTTTTTTGATTATCTGTTTTTTCCTTTTCAACTTTACCTACCTCCATCTTTACCTTAAGGGCTATCTAAAAAGCCTCTTTTTGTCTTCACCCCTGAATCCCTGTCTATACTACCGCAAAGTCTGACGGGCCCTGAGAGGTGACTTATTGATATATAATATTTTTAGTTTTTGTGTTTTCATTGTACTTACCTAATAAACATCTTTTTTGACAGCCCCAGGTAGTTTGAGTATTTTAAACAACAGCGGCCTGCCGTGAGTACGGCAGGCCGCTGTCAAAATCCTTTAAACTTTACAAACGGGTGTACCTACTCACGTGGTTCCGGGAACCATTGAGCAACACCAGCACCAGTTTGTAAATAATACTTTCATCCTGAAACTAAATCGAGCAAATGTAAATAATATTTTTAAAAAATCAAATTTTTCTTTTACTTTTTTAAAAAATAAGCGCATTTTATTATTATAGACTATGTTATTCGTAATATTTTTAAATATTATTTTTTATTATATCAAAGTCCTAATCCTCCGCTTGAGGTAATATGATATATATTATTATAGGCCGTTCCACCACAATGCAGAATATCTTGCAGATAAAAATATTTCAGATTTTAAACTCTTTATTTTCTGAATTTTCTTTTACCTCAGACAATTTCTTATTCTGAACACCCACGCATAACTGCATGGCATATTTGCCGGTGTTATGACGGGTGGTATTATTGTAAGGCGTCCTGCTGAAGATGAAAACTTTATTTTTCCTGTGTATCCCAGCATCTCAACACCTGAAGGATTCGACATGCCGCTAATGGTAATGGGTTTATCCTGCCATTTAGTAATTATCAGATAGAGGTCATTGCCTTTTCTGGTAAAAAAGTGCGTCGTTTCGTTTGTGACTGCAGGTGCCTTCTCCCATTTACGCGTACCGTAAATAGCTTCACCGTTGACTTTTAGCCAGTTGCCGATATCAAGCAGCCTTTGCTGCATTATCTCAGGAATGCGTCCGTCGGCCGTTGGACCTATATTCAAAAGCAGGTTCCCGCCCCTGGCCACCTTATTAATAAGTATATGTACAAGTTCCTCAGATGTTGAGTAATCTTCCAGCATTTCATTACGGTTATAACCGAAAGAGCCTGCCATACCCCGGCACTCCTCCCACGGCCTCTCAAACTTCATCCCGGTTGCATCACCATCATGTACCAGGTCATATTCAGTAGTGAAATATCCGCCATGTTTGCTTCTTGTCTCCTTACCCCAGCGGTCATTTATTGCAACTGTCTCTTTAACAGGTGATTCATTAAAAAGCCACTGCAGAAATTGAGTGCTTTTAAGAACCTCCGAAGGATAATCCCATTCACCGTCGGTCCATAAAATATCGGGTTTGTAATCTGTAACCAGTTCCTTCATCTGCGGTATCATATGCTGGTCGACATATTGCTCTATAGTCTCTTTTTTGTAAAGGGGATGGTACCACTCAAGCAATGAATAGTAATATCCCATCTTCAGCCCTTTCTTCCTTACGGCCGTTGTAAGGTCACCCAGCAGGTCACGGTGGGGCCCTACATCAACAACATTCCAGTTCCACGAATATTTTGAAGGCCACAGTGTAAAACCCTCATGATGCTTAGAAACCAGTACAACATACTTTGCCCCTGCTTTTAGAAAAATTTCTGCCCAGTCGTCAGGATTAAACATCTCAGCCTTAAAATACTGGACAAAATCCTGATACTTAAAATCGGGACCATAAACCCTGTTATGGAAATCTGTAAAGAAATGCTGGATATCGGATTTCTCTCTCCACCTGCGCCAGTACCATTCGGCGTAGCGCTGATAGACGCTTACTCCATCGCGGGCAGTAGGACTATATGCAGGCACGGAATAGAGACCCCAGTGTATGAAAATTCCGAATTTGGCATCTTCAAACCATGAAGGTACCGGACGGCTGTCGATCGACTCCCATGTTGCCCTGTATTGTGCATTCAGGGAGGAAATAAATATTACAGTTAAGATAGTAAAGAATGCCCTTTTCATGAGAAATAAGTTTTTATAATATCCACAATATATAGAGTTTTAATCTATTCCTCTATCAGAAAAGCTATAGAAAATTTTAATTGAGGAATTCTTGAAACTTATCTTTAAAATGCTTGTCTAATTATACCAGGAAGAATTATTTGATCTCTTTAAGTGCCTTTACCAGCACATCAAGTTCTTCAGTTGTCGTAAACACATTTGGTGTTATGCGGCAGCCATGAACTCCGGCTCCATCTATTGGGGCTGTATATATTCTATACTTTTTGAAAAGGATATCAGCCAGTTCAGCCGGTTTCATGCCCCTGACTCCGACAGTCGCAATACCGCACGAACGTGCAGGGTCAGAAGGTGTGTACATTTCAATATGTGGCAAAACCCTTACTTTGTCGCTCCAGTAATGCTGAAGGTACCTCAGCCGGGCCTCCTTACGCTCCGGTCCAAGCATAAGATAAAATTCTATAGCGTCCTCAACAGTCAGGTCGGTGTGAACAGGATGGGTGCCAGTATGGTTCAGCCTTGAAATATCATCCGGATTGTCTTCAACAGGCGCCATCAGGGGCCATATTTTGCTGATATGCTCCCTTTTCACCCAGAGTAGTCCTGCTCCAAGCGGCACACTCATCCACTTGTGCAGGCTGCTGCCGAAATAGTCGCATCCGAGCTCAGGGATCGTAAACCTTATGTGCCCGAAAGTGTGTGCACCATCAACCATCACCTCAACACCCCGGCTGTGTGCCATGTCGCATATTTTCTTCACCGGAAGTATCTGTCCCGTAATGTTTATCATGTGGCACACCATAAGCAGTCTTGTCTTTGCGGTAATAGCGGAAGCGTACAAATCAACTATCTCATCATCCGAAGCCGGATGGTTTGGAACAGAGATAATCCGGTTCACCACTCCATATCTCTTTGCAACCTGTTTGAACATGGTAAGCATGGTGGGATAATCCTGTTCCGCCATCACGGCTTCATCGCCTTCTTTCCATGGATAACCACTAATAATGATATCAAGCGATTCGGTAGTGTTACGTGTTATGATAAGTTCATCAGCCTGACAGCCGGCTATCGCAGCAAGCTTTGCCGCCATAGCCTTCTTGTTGTCGAACTGAACAGTCCGCATATAATATGAGCCCTGGTAATTTACATCCCGAACATGCCTTATAAACCTTTCAAGAGTCTGCTCTGGTATTATATTGTAATATCCGTTTTCAAGGTTGATGATATCAGGATTAAGCCGGTAACCTTTCCGAACCTCAAGCCAGAAATCTTCATTGCGTGCCAGTTCACCGGCAGGCACATCAGCATATTTATCAATCATTTCAATAAAAATTTTGTTCGACATAATAGCACCCATTCCCAGAATACCCGCTCTTTTTATGAAATCCCTTTTACGCATGAATTTATTTCTCAATAAATAAAATTTATTCCTATATGTTCTTTTGGGCAAATCTTAATTTACTTTATGGAAAAGGGATGTTACTTACTACAAAGAACCCTGAGGAGTTCGACAAAGAAGTCTGTAATAAATTATTTTTCTGCCAGTTTCGATTCGCTTATTTTTTTATTCGCTCCACAATTTTGCCCGTTGCCTTTTCCTTAAGGATAATCTTTACCGTACCGTCGGGCAATATCTCTTCCTTGACAAAAATATGATCTCTATCGTATTCTCTTATTTCAGCGATTGGTTTGGCCTTTTCCTGTCCCCTCCACACTTTCAGATTTATAGGCTCCCATTTTTTCGATTTTGCCGAGCGGTAGCAAGCATCCATAATTTCGTTCACTATATATCCGTCGTAAAAAGTCTCCGCAGGCTCTTTTTTATTCTCAAAAGCCCTGAACATATCAGCAAACATATGGTTATAGCCGAGTTCTGTCACTTCATCGCCTACCGGGAATATCCATCCTTTTTCCGATTCTGCTTTTTCAGCAACATATCCTTTTTTGCCTCCTGCCGTAAAGATTTCGATTCCTGTGCGCAGGAAGTTATTCACCCATATTGTTCCCTCGGTTCCCATAACCTCATCGCGAAGGTCCATCCCGCCCCGGAAGCTCCAGCTAACCTCAAACTGTCCGATGGCACCGTTTTCGTAACGTACCCAGCCGAGTGAGTTATCTTCTGCGTCTATCGGTTTTACAAGAGTATCGGCTGTACTGATAACCTCTACAGGCCTGATATCCTTGCCGATGTAATTGCGTGCTATCTCGATGCAGTGGCATCCCATGTCGAGAAGTACGCCACCTCCTGAGATCTCTTTGGTCCAGAACCAGTCGCTGTGTGGGCCCGGGTGTGTCTCTCGAGAGCGCACCCAGATAATTTGCCCGAGTGAGCCCTGCCTCACAGCTTCCAGCCCTTTCAGAGTCTTAGGAGTGTAAACAAGGTCTTCAAGGTAACCATGAAAGACCCCTGCCTTTTCAACTGCCTCAAGCATTTCATAAGCTTCTGCTGCGTTGCGTCCCAGAGGCTTGGTACACAGCACACCCTTGCCTGCCTCTGCAGCAAGCTTTACTGCCTCCAGGTGAAGATTGTTTGGCAGACCAACCACAACAAGCTCAGCCTCCGGATCATTTACCGCTTCTTTAAGTGAAGTGGTCCATCGCGGAATGCCATGCTTAATCGCAAAAGCTTTTGCCCTCGACTCATCACGGTCGCCTACAATCACAACACGGTCGCGACTGCGTAAGCCATGAAGGGAATGGGTATAAAAATCGCCGATAAAACCGGCACCAAGCATTGCAAGTTTTGCCATAGCTTTCTTTTTTAACAGTTTCTTTAATTATCAAAATTAAACAATTAGCATAAAAAATCCTTAACGGAACAATTAAATCAATAAGTAACGCATAAGGCTTAATGTAATTAAATAAGTATCTTATTACGCTAAAAACTAAAAATAGTTTTCTGATTTTAATTATAACTGGTAACTTGCGTACGGAATAAAAAATCATTTCCTATGAGTTCTACAGAAAAATTTTCAGCATTAATAAATGAGGGGTATTCATGTAAAGGTGAAAGCATAGTTCTTGGAACAGCTATGCTGAATGGCGAGGTGGTTCAGGGGGCACATGTCAGGATCCCCCTTAAAACCATGAACCGTCATGGTCTGATTGCCGGAGCTACCGGCACAGGAAAGACTAAAACCCTTCAGGTGATTGCCGAACAGTTATCGGAAAAAGGTGTTCCTGTACTTCTAATGGATGTAAAGGGTGATCTTAGCGGAATAGCAATGCCCGGAGAAGAAAAATCATTCATAGCTGAACGTCACTCCAAACTAGGCATTCCCTGGTCACCTCAGGGCTATCCTGTAGAGCTTCTTACCCTTTCGCAGCAGGATGGCGTGCGGTTAAGGGCAACCGTATCAGAATTCGGACCGGTGCTGTTATCACGAATACTCGACCTTAACGACACCCAGGCAGGTGTGATGGCTGTCATATTCAAATACTGCGACGATAACGGACTGGCACTACTCGACCTCAAAGATCTGAAGCAAGTTATTCAGTTCATGACAGGCGAAGGTAAGGATGAAGTTGAAAAAGCTTACGGAAGAATTTCGACTTCTACAACAGGGATAATACTAAGGAAGATACTTGAACTTGAGCAACAGGGTGCAGAGCTGTTTTTCGGAGAGCTTTCATTCGATATAAGAGATCTGTTGCGCCGTGACAAAAATGGCTACGGGTATATTAATATAGTGAGAGTAACAGATATACAGGACAGACCCAAGCTCTTCTCCACTTTTATGCTGTCTCTCCTTGCTGAAATTTATAATACAATGCCTGAAATAGGTGATGCTGAAAAACCTGAACTTGTAATGTTCATTGATGAAGCCCATCTGATATTCAATCAGGCAAGCAAAGAATTACTTGACCAGATTGAAAACATAGTAAAACTGATAAGGTCGAAAGGCATAGGTGTCTTTTTCGTAACGCAGAACCCGACTGATATACCCCAGGATGTTCTTGCCCAGCTCGGGCTTAAGATACAGCATGCATTGAGGGCATTTACAGCTGCCGACCGTAAGGCTATAAAACTCACGGCAGAAAATTATCCTGTATCAGAATTTTATAAAACCGACGAAATAATAATGTCTCTTGGTATTGGTGAAGCACTCGTTACTGCTTTGAATGAAAAAGGTATTCCCACACCGCTTGCAGCTGTTATGCTTAGAGCTCCGCGCAGCAGGATGGATATTCTGACTCCTTCAGAGATATCAGCAATCAACAGGTCATCTGAACTTGTAAGAAAATATTTTCAGGTGATTGACCGTGAAAGCGCCTACGAAATTCTTGGAAGGAAAGTCGCGATGCTTGAGAAGGAGCGTGCCGATGAGGAGGCAAGGAGAGCATGGGAAAAACAGAGAGAGGCAGAGTGGAAGGCACAGAGACAGAGAGAGGTTGATTGGTCGCGCGGGGCGGGCCGGACTTCAAGACAATATTCTGGCAGAAGAACCTATTCTTCAAGGAAAAGAAGCACGGTTCCACCAGCAGTGAAAGTCCTCACCAGCGCCACATTTATACGCGGTGTATTTGGAATTCTGAAAAAAATGATTTAGAATCTTCCCCCTTCATGATGAAGGTTGAGAAGGATCAAGCTTTTCCGGCGCTACCCAGAACGTTTATTATCTTATGCTTGTAGAGTTCCTTCAGTTTTTCACGTGCCGGACCAAGGTAATTTCTCGGATCAAATTCTGATGGCTTCTCGTAAAAAACTTTACGTATTGCTGCAGTAACAGCAAGGCGTCCGTCAGAGTCGATGTTTATCTTGCATACTGCCGATGATGCTGCCCTGCGCAACTGTTCCTCGGGCACTCCTGCAGTATTCTCCAGTTTGCCTCCGTAACGGTTAATCTCATCAACTATTTCCTGAGGAACCGAAGATGCACCGTGCAAAACAATCGGAAAACCGGGAAGCCTTTTCTCAACTTCTTCAAGAATGTCAAAACGCAAAGGAGGAACCGTCTCCCCGGGCTTTAACTTGAACTTGTAAGCTCCATGTGAAGTACCAATTGATATTGCAAGCGAATCAACACCGGTACGGCTTACAAAATCTTCCACCTCCTCCGGGCGTGTATAATGCGTGTGTTCTGACGACACCTCATCTTCTATACCTGCCAGCACACCCAGTTCGCCCTCTACTGTAACATCATACTGGTGGGCAAAATCGACAACCTGCCTGGTAAGTTTAACGTTTTCTTCATAAGGCAAATGCGAACCGTCAATCATTACAGAAGAAAAACCTGTTTCAATACACGATTTGCATAGTTCAAAAGAGTCACCATGGTCGAGATGAAGAACTATAGGGATTGCATATCCAAGTTCCTTAGCATACTCCACTGCTCCCTTGGCAAGATACTGCAGAAGCGTCTGATTTGCATATTTCCTCGCTCCCTTCGATACCTGAAGGATAACGGGTGATTTCGTTTCCACACAGGCAGATATAATAGCCTGAAGCTGTTCGAGATTGTTGAAATTAAACGCCGGAATGGCATATCCTCCTGCCATTGCCTTTTTAAATAGTTCTCTTGAATTAACCAGTCCTAATTCCTTATAATGTGTCATGGTACTTTATTGTTTTAAAAACGGAGTGCAAGTTACCTATTTAGTTTATTGCTTCAAAGTTTTTAACGATTTTTATTATGCCTTATCTGAAATTCTGGTTCAGTTTCCGATAGAAATTGAACTAAAATATTAAATGTTGCATATAATTATAATTACCTGATTCGCAGTTTTATTTTTTATCCTGACTTTTATCTTATTATGAATAATAATTGCATTTTAATATAACTCATACTGTCAATGCCTGCTACCATCGGGGAAGATTGAGGATGGATCTGAGTTCATTTCAAAAAGATTATTTTATAAAGATGAAAATAATAATGCCCGGCGTCGAGAAAAATCAATTCTGAAATATATTATTTAAAATCTTTGGTTTAAATTGCATATAGAAAATCACACTTATCAAAATTCCTGCATAAAGAATGATTACAAACCCTGCAATATTAACCCTAAAAATAACTCAGGAGGAAAACCTATGAGCAAACGCAGTTCAATGAGCCGCAGGCACTTTGTTGCCACATCGCTAGCCGCCACTGCCGGACTTATGGCTGGTGCCGGAACGTTGTCATGCAGCCCTCAGAAGAAATCTGACATAAGGGTTGGCCTCTACACCATCACCTTACTTGGCATATGGTACAAAGGTGAAGCAATGCCTCTCGACCAGATAGTAAGAAAAGCCCGTGAATGGGGGTACACCGGTATAGAGATAGACGGTAAACGTCCCCATGGCAATCCACTTGACTGGCCGACGAAAAGGTGCAAGGAATTCCGTTCAATGGCCGACGGTGAAGGAATAGAAATTTACGGTGTTGCTGCAAATAACGACTTCAGCAGTCCCATACCCGAACACCGTGAATGCCAGATTGCCTATGTAAAAGATCTTATCAGAATGACTTCAGACCTTGGGGCAAAAACCTTAAGGATGTTCCTTGCATGGCCTGGTGTCACAAAGCATCCACAGGTGGCACGCTACGATATAGCAAGGGATATATGGAAATATACCCACGAAAAGTTCACGCCCGAAGAAATATGGTCGTGGTGCCGCGATGGTATGGCAGAGTGCACAAAATATGCTGCCGATGCAGGCGTTATTCTTGCCCTCCAGAACCACAAACCGGTAATAGACGATTATCCCGATGTACTCAAAATGGTGAAGGAAATTAATTCACCATGGCTTAAAGTATCACTCGATGCACCAATAATGAACGAAAAGACAGAGCAGTATATCCGCAATGCAGCTCTTGCTGTTGGAGACCTTCAGGTATTATCACATTTCGGCGGAGAATACGAAAGAGGACCCGACGGGAAAGTTATCGGGGAAGAATTTTACAGGTATTTCATTAAAGCCATGCATGAGATAGGTTACAACGGATATATGAGTTATGAACTCTGCCATCCTCTGCCTGTTGTCAATGGAGAAACAGTTGGCATTGAGTATGCAGAAAAAAATGCCATGCTTGCCGCTGAGTTTATGAACGGACTGATAAAAGAAGTTGTTTCTGCCTGAAAAATGCTGCTTCTTCATCAGTATTATTTCATTTTATTCATGTTATGTTGTATATTTGTATAAACACTGTAAAAACCAATTGAATTATGGAAAACAATAAGTCGAAACCAATAATCATCGGATCTGTGGTATTCGCCGCACTTCTGATTATAGCGCTTCTGCTTACTATAGGCTCTGTAAAGAAAGCTAACAAAAGCCTTAATGATGAGAAACTGCGTTCCGAACAATTGACAGCTGAAAAGACTCAATTGACAGCTGACCTCGACAAAACAAAAGCTGACCTTGCAACTCTGAAATCGCAATACGATGAAAATGAAAAGCTGCTGGCAGAAACAAAAAGCAAACTTGATGCAGCTGAGAAAAGGGCACGTTCTCTATCCAGCCAGGCAGCAGCTTATGCTACCGCTAAAAAAGAACTTGAGACTCTTCAGCAGACAAAGGCCGGCCTCGAACAACAGTTATCTTCCCTTAAATCGGAATATGACAAACTGCTTGCCAGAAGCAACGAACTGCAAGCTGCTAATACACGCCTTGAACAGGAAAAGAAGCAGCTTGAAGAACAGCTTGCTGAAGCAAGAACATTCGATGCCGACAACATGATGGTTACTGCAGTAAGGGGAAAAACAACAGAAAAGATTGTAGCCGTCGCTCGCAGAGCCAAAAAACTTAATATCTCATTCGATGTCCCGAAAAGCCTGACAGAGAATATAAGCTTCAAAATTACCACACCGGGCGGTCAGACACTGACAGCAGAAAACAGTGATATCAGCTGGAAAATTACGGAAAATGCCAGTAACTTAACTGCAAGCCTATCGCCCGTTACAGGCCAGTTTGAAGAGGCACGTCAGGTTACCCTCACCTATACACCTTCAGCAAAGCTGGCTCCGGGCATCTACAGCATAGAGCTGCTCTGCCAGAACAAGGCAATAGGACACTGCAGGATAAAGCTGAGATAAGTATTATTTTCTGGCAGCAGAAATAATTCAAAAATTTATTAAAAAAATTGCATATATAAATTTTTTTATTATTTTTGACTCATTGGTTAAACCATTTGGTTTAATCATAAAGTTAATATTTCAGTAAATGAGAACATCTGACATACAAACTGAAGACAAAATTTTTGAGGCCGCAACTGAAATTTTTCAGGAAAAAGGATACGACGGAGCCAGAATGCACGACATAGCCCAGAAAGCCGGCATCAACAAAGCCCTCCTGCACTATTATTTCCGCTCAAAAGATGCCCTTTTTGAAGCTGTATTCCGGAAACTTGCTTCAAAACTTTTCTCAAAATTCACCCCCATTCTCAGCCCAGGGCTTTCTCTCGAAGAAAAACTACACTTCTTCTTCCGTGAACATATCGAATTCCTAAAAGAAAATCCCCGCCTTCCCTTCTTTATAATTAACGAACTTAACCGTAAACCTGAAAGAATTCAACGTTTAATAAGAAACATCGACTTTAAACTTATCTACAAAACACTCTCTGAACAGCACAGAAATGAATTCGAAAAATATGATATCACCCCCGACTCCCTGCTGCAGATAATGACATCCATTGCAGCAATAAGCATATTCCCCTTTATCGGAAAAAAATTTTTCGAAGTCATTATGGATAAATTCAACAAAAATTTCGACGAATATCTCGAAGAAAGAAAAGAATTTGCACCCGATTTTGTTTTAAGCGCCTTAAAAAACAGAAGGAAAACCAAAAAATAAAAACCATGATACAGAGGATTTGCCTGACAGTAATAGTCTCATTTGTATTAATTCTGAAGGGATACCCGCAGAAAATCATCACCCTGTCAGATTGTTACGACGCCGCAATGAAGAAAAGCTCACTTGCCGGAGAACAGGAACTCCATACTTCAATATGGCAGATAAAAGACAAAAACCTTTCAAAGAACTGGCTGCCATCACTCGATGCAGGTGCTTCATTCATCTATAACTCCGAAGTTATAGACCTTGGTGAAAAATTTTCCACTGTTCCCATCCCCGGACTTGCTGATGCCATAAAACCCCTGCCTCACGAACAGTACCGGATAACCGTCGACATTACCCAGACAATATACGACGGAGGAGCCACCAAAGCAGCAAGAGAACTTGAAAACACAAACCGCAAAGTAAATGAAAAACAAACTGAAACAGATCTTTACAAACTACGCTCACAGGTTAATAATTACTACTTCTCCATACTGATGCTCGACCGGCAGAAAGAATCGTTTGAAGGTTTCAGGGAAGTGATAGAAAAACGTATTGCCTCAATGGAATCAGCATTAAAAAACGAAATAATCGTGCCCTCTGATATAGATATTATGAAAGCTGAGAAAATCAAGATAGAACAGCAACTAAAAGAAATCGAAATCAAAAAAACAGCTCTTCTTAAAATCCTGTCAGACCTCACCGGTATAGCTGTAGAACCTGCCGACCAGCTTGCTGTTCCTGAACTTCCCGGAGAAACAGGTATCGAATTGATGCGTCCGGAACTGCAGTATTTCGACATCAGAAAAGAACAGCTGCAGGCAGGAATAAAAACGGTCGCAACACGAAGAATGCCAAAAGCCTACGGCTTTGCAACACTGGGCTACGGAAATCCTCCCGGAAATAACTTCCTTAAAGATGAATTTGCACCATATTATATTATAGGTGCCGGAATAAAATGGAATATCTTTGATTGGAGCCGGGTGAAGAACGAAAAGGAAATCCTTACTCTCGAGCAAAACATTATTGAAAAAAGAAAAACCGACCTGGAAGAGAATCTGCGCAGGATGCTCGAAGCAAAAAAGGCAGAGATTCTGTCGCTCGAATCCCTGCTGGAATCAGACAGGGAACTTATTGAACTGAGAAAGAAAATTTCGTCAGCAGCTATATCCCGGTATGAAAACGGAGTTATAACCGCTGCCGAGATGCTGGGTGAACTCAACGCCGAACGTCAGGCTGCTGTAACATACGAACTGCATAAAGTAAGCCTTGCAATGGCAAAAGCAGAATATTTTAACATAAGCGGACAGGAAATAAAATAAACTGGATAATCATGAACAGAATAATCTCTCTCATTCTTCCAGCAGCACTGCTTATAGCAGGTTGCAATAACAACAAAAGCGAAGCCGATGCATACGGAAACTTCGAAGTGACTGAAGTTATAGTCTCTGCAGAAACCAACGGACGAATACTTCAATGCGACATACGTGAAGGTATGGAAATAGAAAAGGGAGCTCTCATAGCCCTTATCGACACCACACTTTTCCACCTTCAGAAAGCTGAAATCGACGCAGGCATTGCAGGCATAACAACCCGCATCAGTTCCATTAACGCTCAGAATGCCATTCTGGAACAGCAAATAGAGAACCTGCAGGTAAATATTAAAAGAATTGAAAACATGTTGAAGGATGATGCTGCCACAAAAAAACAATACGACGACCTCACCGGACAGGTGGAGGTACTCAGGAAACAGATAACCGCAAATAATACTCAGAAGGCTTCTGTACAGGCAGAAGTGGCAGTGTACAATGCAAAAAAAGCCACCCTTGAAGAGCAGATATCACGATGCATGGTGCGCAGCCCTCTGAAAGGAACTATCCTGCAAAAATATTGCGAAACCGGTGAAATGGCTGCAGCAGGCAAGCCTCTGGTAAAAATAGCCGACCTGTCGGTGATGAAACTTAAAGTGTATGTGAGCGGAGCTCAGCTGGATAAAATAAAAACCGGACAGGAATGTACTGTAAGAGTAGATGACGGGAAAAAAGGTTATAAAACTCTAAGCGGGAAAGTAACCCATATTTCGGAAAAAGCAGAATTTACTCCCAAAATAATCCAGACAAAAGAAGAAAGAGTAGCACTTGTTTATGCTGTAACTATTGAAGTACAGAACGACGGAACGATAAAATCGGGTATGCCAGGTGAAGCTATTTTTTAATACACAGGCTTTTTTACTGAACCATGAAAACCGTAATTGAAGCAGAAGCAATTTCCAGGAACTACGGGAAGGTTAAAGCTCTCGATAATGTAACGTTCTCTGTTAACGAGGGTGAGATATTTGGTTTTATTGGTCCCGACGGGGCAGGCAAGACAACTCTCTTCCGCATTGTAACCACCCTGCTACTGCCCGACAGCGGCACCGTGAAAGTGCTTGGACTCGATTCTATTAAAGATTTCAGGGAGTTGCGCAAACATATTGGTTATATGCCCGGTCGTTTCAGCCTTTATCCTGATCTGTCGGTTGAGGAAAACCTTAATTTTTATGCTACTGTTTTCGGCACCACCGTTAATGAAAACTACAGCCTGATTGAAGCCATATATAAACATCTGGAGCCTTTCAGGAAAAGGCTGGCAAGGGACCTGTCGGGAGGCATGAAACAGAAACTGGCACTTTCGTGCGCATTAATCCACCGGCCCCGTCTGCTTGTACTCGACGAACCCACAACAGGTGTTGACGCTGTATCAAGGGTAGAATTCTGGGAGATCCTTCAGGGTATGAAAGAACACAATATAACGGTTCTCGTATCAACACCTTACATGGACGAAGCAATGAAATGCAACAGGGTGGCATTAATACAGCAGGGACAGATACTCACTATCGACACGCCGGATAACATAAAGAGTGGATTCAGGGGCAAACTGTTTAAAATAAAAGCTCCCGGCAAATTCCAACTTATTAACGCTGTGAGAGATCACCACAACACCCTTTCTGCATACCCCTTCGGTGATTCAGTCCATGCAACATTTTTTAACGATACTGTTCCTGAAGATTTTGTCAATTACCTGACAATGAAAGGAATAGAAAATGTGCAAATAACTGAAAGCGAAGCACATATCGAAGATCGCTTTCTTGAACTTATGAACATATGAAAGACAACAGTAAACCGGTAACTGGTTATCTTTCCTCAAAAGGAGAAGAGACCATGGAAAGAGGTGAAACAGTTATTACAGTCAGAAATCTTGTTAAAAAATTCGGCAGCTTCGTTGCCAATGACAATCTGACTTTTGAGGTTTACAGAGGTGAGATATTTGGCTTTCTGGGAGCTAATGGTGCAGGTAAAACTACCGCTATCAGAATCCTTTCAGGTCTGCTTCAACCCACTTCAGGTGAAGTCAGGGTTGCCGGCTTCGATGCGTGGAAAGAATCTGAGATGATAAAGAAACATATAGGCTATATGTGCCAGAAATTTTCTTTGTACGAAGACCTTACCGTAAAAGAAAACATACAGCTGTACGGCGGCATTTACGGAATGAGTGACGAATTGATAAAAGAAAGAACAGAGGCCCTTCTGGAAAAACTCAGATTCACCGAGTATAAGGACCGGCTGATATCCGGCCTTCCCCTTGGCTTCCGACAGAAACTCGCGTTTGCAGTGGCAGTTCTGCACCAACCGGAAATAGTTTTTCTCGATGAACCTACCGGCGGTGTAGACCCCATCACAAGGCGCCAGTTCTGGGAAATGATTTATGAAACAGCCGATAGTGGAATAACCGTCTTCGTTACTACACATTACATGGACGAAGCAGAATACTGCGACCGCGTTTCAATAATGAGCGAAGGACGAATTGTGGCACTCGACACTCCAGAAAATCTCAAAAAACAATATAATGCGGAGAGCATTGAAGAAGTATTTATCAGCATTGCCCGGCCCGATAAAAGTTCAATTAATATTTTAAACAAAAACAAATGAAACGCTTCCTTGGCTTTGTAAAAAAGGAATTCATCCATATCTTCAGGGATTACCGCACCCTGATAATACTTTTCGGTATACCTGCTGTACAGATTCTGGTTTTTGGATTTGTCGTCAGTACTGATATAAAAGATGCCGGTGTGGCAATACTTGACCTTTCCCGGGACGAAACAACGCAGAAACTTACAGATAAAATCCTCTCTTCGGGCTTCTTCAGAAAAACCGGCGAACTTCTCAATTATAATGACATAGACAGGATATTCAAAAAAGGCAATACAAAAGCAGTAATCATATTTGAAAAAGATTTCGGAAGCAGGATTTTCAGGGAAGGCGCCGCTTCTGTAAACATTATTGCTGATGGCTCTGAGCCTAACGTGGCAACTCTTGTTTCAAATTATATCTCAGCAATTATTTCCGACTTCAACCGTGAAATGAATAAAACACTGCTCAGCTCATCCCCTGTGGTCCAGCCTGAAGTACGCATGTATTTCAACCCCTCCCTGAAAAGCCATTTCATGTTCGTACCCGGCGTAATCACACTTATCATGATACTCATATGTGCACTGATGACATCGGTAACAATAACGCGTGAAAAAGAATTCGGAACAATGGAAGTTCTTCTTGTCTCACCACTGAAACCTTCTCAGATAATACTCGGAAAAGTTGCTCCATATTTTCTTCTCTCTTTTATAAACATCATTACAATACTCATCCTTTCATGGTTCGTCTTTGGCCTGCCCGTAAGAGGAAGCCTCATATTACTGCTACTTGAGACAATGCTTTATATTATGATGAGTCTTACTCTGGGCATACTCATTTCAACCGTTTCAAAAACCATGCAACAGGCAATATTCATATCAGCAATAGGTATGATGCTGCCGACAATACTTCTGTCGGGATTTATCTTCCCAATAGAAAACATGCCGAAGGTTTATGATTATTTCAGCAGCATTCTGCCACCGAGATATTTTATAGTTATAATCAAAAATATTATGATTAAGGGTACCGGACTGCAATATGTATGGAAAGAAACATTGATTATTGCTTTGATGACATTGATTTTTATGGCATTAAGTATTAAAAAATTCAGTCTGAGACTTCAGCAATGAGGATATGAGAACAATATTATTTCTTATAAGAAAAGAGTTTCTTCAGATATTCCGTAACAGGTTTATCGGCAGGGCAATTTTTGCCATTCCCCTTATACAAATGCTAATCCTTGTTCCTGCAGTTACTTTCGAGATCAAATACGTAAATCTTTGTATTATTGACAATGACCGCTCAGTTGAATCGCGGGAACTTATTGGCAAACTTGAAGGGTCGCCGTTCTTCAGGGTAAAATATTATACATGGTCCGAAGAAAAAGCCAATGAGCTGATATACAACAATAAATGCAGTGCAATAATTAACATCCCCTCAGGTTTCGGCAAGGAACTTGGAGCTGGCAGGCCGGTAAAAATTCTTGCCAGGATAGATGCCATCAATGCAATGAAGGGGCAACTCACCTGGGCTTACCTTAGCGGTGTAATCAGCAGCTATAATGAAAATATCATCGCAGAGAGTCTGCCTGTTGTTCAGGCAACAATGGTACCACGCATAAGTGTGACTGGCAGGTACTGGTATAATGAGATGCTTAACTATAAATATTACATGCTCCCTGGTATCCTGGTCATACTTGTCACTGCCATAGGATTTATGCTTGCCGGACTTAATCTCGTCAGGGAAAAGGAGATTGGAACAATTGAACAGATAAATGTCACGCCTGTGAAAAAGTCAGAGTTCATTATCTCCAAGATGGTGCCTTTCTTTATTATTGGCCTTGCCGATCTTGGTTTCGGACTCATCCTCGGAAAGATATTTTTCAACATTCCGTTTGAAGGGAGCTTACTGCTAATGTTCCTGGGTTCTGCAATATTTCTTGTAGCGGTACTTGGGCTGGGTCTGTTCATATCAACCTTTTCATCCACGCAGCAGCAGTTCATGTTTGTGGCATTTTTCTTCATAATAGTATTTGTACTGATGAGCGGCATATTCACTCCTTTTGAGAGCATGCCAATATGGGCCCAGAAATTTGATTTAATCAATCCTGTAGCTCACCTGATAAGATTCAACCGCATGGTAATGCTGAAAGGTTCAGGTATTGCTGATGTTGCCAGGGAGTTGCTCTTGCTTTGCGGAATAGCTGTAATGTTTACCACATTTGCCGTGAGAAGATACAGAAAAACTGCCTGAAGTTCCCCTCATTTAATTAAGATAGATTTCACCCACAACCGGCCAGTGGTCGGATATGAACACCGGACCCTTTTTCTTTACCATTGTGGAAATGCTTTTCACCTTCATTCCATTGCGGACAAAAATATAATCTATGCGGTTCCCTCTGGGCGTATCACTCCAGCCATTGAATGTACCAACTGGACCTGCAGGTGGTGTTTCAGTGATAATGTATGAATCAATTATTAAAGGATTTTCCGAACCGGCTCCGGTGAGTATGGAATATGCGCGACTGTCGGGTGTCATGTTAAAATCGCCCGTTATAACGAATTGGTTATCCCCGGCTATTTTTCTAACTTCATTCAAGAGTATTCCGGCACTCATTACCCTTGCCGAGTCTGAATCGTGTGCAAAATGTGTGTTAAAATAATATAAAGTCCTGCCGTCTTTCTTGCCTTTGAGCTCAACCCATGTTACTATTCTCGGTAATGAAGCTCCCCAGCCTTTGCTGCCCGGCACCTCAGGCGTCAGCGAAAGCCAGAAAGTATTACTCCTCACTATCTCAAACCTTTTTCCATTTATAAATACTGGATTCATTTCGCCCTTCTTATCACCGTCATCGCGTCCGACTCCAACTGAAAGGTATTCATCCATTGCAGAATCAATAGCCGCATATTGGTGCCACAATGCTTCCTGCAGACCGAACAGGTCGGGTTTCTCTTCTTTCAGAAAACTTATCAGAAATTCTTTTCTGTTTGGCCATGCATTAATACTGTCGCGAGGATTATTATAGCGGATGTTGAATGTTATTACCTTTAGAGTGTTGCTTTCATCTTTACTACATGATACAAGAAAGCCAATTGCCAGAAAAAGAATTACTGATGTTCTTAGCATATTTTCATTTTTTCCCAAAGATAACAACAATGAATTAATTACTGCAGCCGCGATAATAATTAATATATTTGCACAATAACATTTATCATGCCCGACGTCATACGGTTACTTCCTGACTCTGTCGCCAATCAGATTGCTGCTGGAGAAGTAATTCAGCGGCCAGCGTCGGTCGTGAAAGAATTAATGGAAAACTCCGTTGATGCAGGCGCCAGAAGCATAAAAGTTATTATTAAAGATGCCGGAAGAACACTTATCCAGGTTATAGATGATGGCACTGGCATGTCGGAAACGGATGCCAGACTGGCATTTGAGCGACATTCGACATCAAAGATATCATGCGCTGAGGATCTCTATGCAATTACCACCAAAGGCTTCAGGGGTGAAGCTCTTGCCTCAATAGCGGCAGTCTCTATGGTTGAACTTCGCACGCGGCGGGTAGAGGACGAAACAGGCACACTGGTTGTTATAAGCGGCTCGAAGGTTGAAAGGCAGGAGATGTGCAGCTGCCCTGCAGGTGCAAACTTCGCAGTCAAAAGCCTTTTCTTCAACGTGCCCGCACGAAGAAAATTCCTGAAATCGGACAACACGGAACTGAGACATATTATAAGCGAGTTTCAGAAAATAGCTATTGCCCATCCTGAAATTAAATTCTCACTCACGCATAACGATACGGAAATATATAACCTGCCGGCAGCAAACACCCGTCAGCGGATCGCTGCTATCTTTGGCAAAAACACTCATCAGGAACTGCTTAACCTCGAAACAAGAACATCCCTCGCCGATATCACAGGTTTCATCGGAAAGCCCGAATCGGCCAGAAAAACTTCAGGCGAACAATTCTTCTTTGTAAATAATCGCTATATAAAACACCCATACTTCCATAAAGCTGTAATAGAAGGATACCAGAAAATACTACCGCCCGACGTTGTTCCCTCATATTTCATTTTTATCTCAGTCGATCCTTCCAGAATCGATGTGAATATCCACCCTACAAAGACAGAAGTGAAATTCGAAGACGAAAGAGCAATATGGCAAATAATTCTTGCCGCAGTAAGAGAAACACTCGGGCGTTTCAATATTGTTCCTGCACTAGATTTTGAAAGTGAATCGTACTTTGAAATACCGGTCAGAAACAGCAACTCCCCAGTGCCATCACCTCCCGAAATTAAAGTTGACACTTCATTTAACCCTTTCGGTGAAGATAGAAAACCATCACGGTTTGAACTGGTAGAAAAGTTCGAAAAAGAACGGCTCGCTTACTGGGAAAAACTTTATCCGGAAAAGAAAGAGCCGGTTTCGAGGCCACAACAACCTTTTGAAACAGGGTTCAGAAAAGAAGAAAGAAGGGTGCTGCAGATAAAAGGAAGATATATTGTATGTCCGGTGAAATCAGGCCTGATGTTTATCGACCAGCACCGGGCACATGAAAGAATCCTTTACGAACGGTTTATCGAATGTCTCGACAACCGTTCCGTGCCGGGCCAGAAAACAATGTTTCCGGAAAAAATTGAACTCGATGCATCAGCATTTTATACTCTGAAGGAAATAGAAGATGAGCTCCGTGCAATTGGATTCGATTTTGAATTTGGAGATAATTTTAATGTGGAATTAAAATGTTACCCCTCTCTTGAAATAAGCGACCGCGGCACAGAATTGCTTAAAACGTTACTCGACTCGTTCAAAAGCCTGCAATCAGATCCCTCGGCTGACCTTAGAGAAAAAGTCGCAATTGCAATGGCACAAACAGCTGCAATCCCCTATGGGAAGACTCTTACTAAAGAAGAGATGGAACAGCTTATTGACACTCTTTTTGCCTGTAAATTGCCAAATTATTCACCATCGGGTAAGCCGGTGGTCAGTATAATGACGACTGAAGAACTCGACAAGAGATTCAAATAATAGCCCCGTTTTACAATCATTAATGAAATGATTGATTATTTTTGCCCGACAATTACTTTCTAAATTTTAACGTTACAGCAAATTCATGAACGGTTACTACAGAGGCTTTTTCGGAATGCCGCCGGTTGTCAAGAACATCATATACATAAATATTCTGATGCTCCTTGCCTACTATGCAGCTGCAAGTGTTTTTGATATAGACCTTAACAGAATACTCGGAATATATTTCCCAAAATCAGATCAATTCAGGCCAATCCAGATACTGACCCATATGTTTATGCATGGTGGTTTCTGGCATCTTTTTTTCAATATGTTCGCACTCTACATGTTCGGGCAGGTTCTTGAGCAGGTATGGGGCCCAAGGCGCTTTCTGATTTATTATTTTGTTTGCGGTCTTGGAGCAATGGCAACACACATGGCTGTTATGGCGATTCAGTACTACAGAGTGCTTGCTTACATTACTCCCGACCAGTTGCAGGAAGTTATTGACAACGGTTATCTTTATTCACTCCAGATGAAAGCATATCTCGATCCTGCAATGAAAGAACTGCAGACCATACTCTACACTCCCACAGTTGGAGCTTCCGGCGCTGTTTTCGGCGTCCTTCTTGCTTTTGGAGTGCTGTTCCCTAACACCCAACTTATGCTGCTTTTCCCCCCGATACCAATGAAAGCAAAATATTTCGTAATGCTATATGGCGGACTCGAGTTCTACATGGCAATTACACAGCCAGGAAGTTCTGTAGCACATGCCGCACATGTCGGAGGTATGATTTTTGGATATATACTTATTGTAATCTGGCGTAAAACAACAAAAACACTTTACTGATGAGTCTGTGGTCTGACATCAGATCAACCTTCAGGCACGGAACAAGCCTGACCAGACTGATTATACTAAATATTGCAGTCTTTCTTGCTATCTCTGTTATTGGGATAATCGGATTTCTTCTTGCCAATCCTGAAATATCTGATTATACTATCCGGCTTTTCTCAGTACCTTCATCATTTAAATCCTTTATACTAAGGCCATGGACAGTAATAACTTACATGTTCACCCATAAAGACCTGCTCCATATTGCAGTAAACATGCTCTGGCTCTACTGGTTTGGCAAAATCTTCCTTGACTACCTTGACCAGAAAAAACTTGTCGCTGTATACCTTCTGGGAGGAATTACTGGAGCTTTGATGTATGTGATATCATACAACATCTTTCCGGCATTTTCTGAATTTGCAGGAAGTTCAATACCCCTGCTCGGAGCAAGTGCTGCAGTTATGGCAGTTGTGGTGGCAATTTCTGTATATGTACCTGATTATACAGTTTTTCTGTTTCTTCTGGGAAGAATTAAAATAAAATATATTGCCCTTGTCATTTTCATTCTGACTTCAATAGTTGATTTCCAGGCAAATTCAGGAGGAAAACTTGCCCATATAGGAGGTGCCATTTTTGGTTATATCTATACCGTATATTACCGGAAAGGGAAAGACCTGGGCAAATGGCTCAACAGAATTATTGATTTTTTTGTTACTTTTCTAAAACCACGTAAAAAACTTAAAGTAACATATAAAAAAAGGGTAACGGATGATTATGAATATAACCGGATTAAAGCAGAACGTCAGGCAAGGATAAATGAAATACTCGATAAAATTTCTAAAGGCGGATACGACAGTCTGACGCGGGAAGAAAAAGATTTTCTTTTCAGAGAAAGCCAGAAAAAACATTAACCTTGGTAAAGAGCAAAACTTCTTTGAGATTTCCAGGTGTAAGGAGGCTGATTCATAATATTTTTCTGAGTCTGAATATATTTTTTGCCCTTTCTCTGATATTTTCTTATCTGGCGGTGCACATAAATCCAGGTGATTTTTCCCTTCCAGCATTTTTCGGTCTAGCTTATCCTTACCTTTTACTTATAAACATAGTTTTTCTTGTTATATGGGCTGCCCTGCTTCGTTGGGAGGCGCTTATATCTTTTGCGGTAATTGTTGCAGGGTATTCACACTTTTCAAATTACATAAGGATTTTTAAACCTCATAACACCGAAAATGGCAACATCCTCATTATGAGTTACAACCTGCGACTAATGAATTATTATGAGGATCCACAGGAAAGAGAGACTGAAAAAAAGATACTTGCATTGATTAAATCGAAGCAACCCGATATTCTTTGCCTTCAGGAACTTTTTATCAATGGCGATGCCAGCCAGAAAGACAACGAGATTAAAAAAGCTCTTGGAGGTGGGTATTATTCCCATACAAAACTTCTCGGAAAGGGTAAAAATAAATTTTACGGCATTGCAACCTATACAAAATACCGGATTGCTGGAAGAGGGGAAATAATTCATCCCGGTTCATCAAGCCTTTCAATATATACTGATGTGATAATTCAGGGCGACACCTTCAGAGTTTTCAATAATCATCTCCAGTCGTTCAGGTTGAAAAAAACAGAAAAATCATTTCTTGAAGAGCTGCTTGAAGCTGAAAACAGAGAAGCGGTGAATGAGATTATGTCATTATCGGCCAGCCTGAAAAAAGGATTCATTCAGAGAGCGCTGCAGGCGCAGGTAGTCAAAAATTACATAAACCGGTCGCCTTATCCGGTAGTTGTTGCCGGTGACTTTAACGACACCCCCGTGTCGTACTCATACAGGAAAATACGCAAGGGGTTAAATGATTCTTTCGTAACATCAGGTTACGGGGCCGGATTCACTTACAGAGGCAATTATCCGCCAAACAGGATAGATTATATCCTGTATGATAATTCTCTTGTAAATACCGATTTTGAAATCCTGCGTGTGAAATATTCCGACCATTACCCTGTGATGGCATGGTTCAGGAAAGCTGATTAAAAGGCAGCTTGCTCAGTTCAACATTTCCACCTGAAAGAATTATACCTGTCTTTTTCCCCCTGAAAACATCCGGATTTTCCATTACTACTGCAAGAGTCACGGCAGAGGAAGGCTCAACTATTATTTTCATCCTCTCCCATATCAGTCTCATTGCCTCAATTATTGATTCTTCCGATACTGTAAAAATATTGTCTACATTCTTTCGGATTATGGCAAACGTAAGTTCGCTGAGGGAAGTTAGAAGACCGTCGGCAATGGTTTTTGGAGAAACAGAAGGATGCAGTATTCCTGTTGTAAACGAACGGTATGCATCGTCGGCATTACGGGGTTCTGCCCCAAAAACCTTAATATTACTCTTCAATCCCTTTGCTGCAGTTGAGGTTCCGCTAAGCAACCCTCCTCCGCCTACGGGTGCGATAACTATATCC